>NZ_JBXAFO010000037.1:0-47685 GCF_058793255.1 Rhodococcus sp. MPR-R1B | reverse complement strand
GTCGAGGGGTGGTCGGGCGGGCGGGGATCTGCGCGGGATCGTTGTTGCCGGTCACGGCTCTCTATGTTGTCATGTGCCGCGTTCGCCCGTTCATTCAGCGTTCCCAATCTGTGATTCTGCTGATGAATCCGCGGCAAATTGGTGGTAACGCGGTTTCGTTTCGTAAACTCATCTGTTGTGCCATTTGTCGACGGGGTCATTGCCCGCATACCCCAACCGTTTCGTGACATCGCTCTGCGTCACAGCGAGCTGATCAAATTCGCGATCGTCGGCGGAACGACCTTCCTCATCGACTCGGGCATCTTCTACACACTCAAGCTGTCGATCCTCGAATCCAAGCCGATCACGGCCAAGATCATCGCCGGCGTCGTCGCGGTGATCGCGTCGTACATTCTCAACCGCGAGTGGTCGTTCAAGAACCGTGGTGGCCGTGAACCAGCGCACGAAGCTGCGCTGTTCTTCATCATCAGCGCCATCGGTGTCGTCATCAGCTTCATCCCGCTGTACATCTCCAGTTACGTCTTCAACCTGCGCGTACCCGAAGTCAGCCTGGCGACGGAGAACATCGCCGACTTCATCAGTGCATATGTCATCGGCAACCTGCTGCAGATGGCGTTCCGATTCTGGGCCTTCCGCAAGTTCGTGTTTCCCGACGAGAATCCGGAACCGCTCGAGCTGTCCGACACCACAGGATTGTCCGAAACCACAGCGTTATCCGAAAACACGGCGCCTGACCCGGTAATTCCTGACGCCGAAGAGGAGCTCGGGCACTCCTGAGTTTTCCGTCTGCGCCGGCCTTTCGGTCAGCGCGGTTCGCGGCGCGGAACGACGTCCGCGGTCGGCGCCGTGTTGGCCACCGGCAGGAAGACGGCGAACAAGGCAGGCTTACGCCTCTGCAGTTCCAGTCGGCCCCCGTCGGCTTCGATCAGTGCACGTGCGAGCGCCAACCCGACGCCGGTGGACCCCGCCCCCGAAAATCCTCTGTCGAAGATGTGCGGCGCCAGATCGTTCTCCACGCCGGAGCCTTCGTCGGTGACCTCGACGCACACCATCGAGTCACGGCGAGACGAACTGCGACCCGTACCGTCGATCAATCGCACCGACACCGTGCACGTGCCTTCACCGTGTTCGAACGAATTGTCGACCAGAACGGAAACAGCTTCACGCAGACGCGAGCCTGTGGTCGCGGCCATCACCGTGCGATCGCCGCGTAGGCGCAGCCTGCGTCCCTCTCCGTCGAACTGAGCCTGCCAGTCGCGAGTCACCTGTTCCAGCTCGCCGACTACCGACACCAGACTCGCCGATGACCCACTGGTGCGCGACGAGCGAATCAGGTCGTCGATTCCGTCGGTGAGCCTGTCCACTTGCGCCATGGCTTCCTCGGCCTCGTTCACGACGTCAGGATCTTCGTGAACGGACAACTCGTCCAGGCGCAGCCGCACTGCAGTCAGTCGACTGCGCAGTTGATGCGAGACGTCCGCAACCAGCGCGCGCTCTCGTTGCAGCCGCACGGAGATCTCCACGGTTGCCGCATCGAGGACGTCGGACACGCGGTCGAGTTCGGGGATGTCGTGCCGACGAGGATCCGGCCGGAAGTCGCCTTCGGCGAGGCGCGCCGCCCGGTCGGCCACATCCTGCAGCGGATCGGCAAGCCGACGCGCAGTGACCACAGCTACCACGGTGCCTGCCGTGATGGACAGAAGCACGAGCACGCCGACAGCCATCACCGCTTGTTTCTGCTGGGTGCGCAGGTTCTCCGACGGCACCTCGAGGCGCAACGAGCCGGACGTTCCCATCGCGAGCGATTCGACGAGTGCGTTCTTGACCGTCGCCTCACCGACGTCGACGCGTGCGGCGCCGTCGACGACGGTCGGATACACGACAACGAGGCGCCCGTCGTTCGGGGTGAGAACCTTGAGCGAATCTGTGTTCAACGCACCTTCGACGAGTCCGTTCGTCCCCTCTTGCGCGATGACCTCAGCGGCCATCCGGTCGAGGCGCACCCGGAGATCACTTCGCGTCACGTCCTCCACCCAGAGCCACGCCGTGTAGATCAGCGGAACCCCCAGCAGCAACGCCGTCATGATCACGACAGCGAGAATCGACTGCAATATGCGACGCCGCATGCCGGCAGTTCCTGATTCTCGAGAAGTTAGTCGGTGTTGATTCGGAAACCGACACCGCGGACGGTGGCAATCCTGCGTTCCACTGCGGGGCCCTCGTCGCCGATCTTGCGGCGCAGCCACGACATGTGCATGTCGAGCGTCTTCGATCCACGAAGCTCGACGTCGCCCCACACCTCACGAAGGATCGTATCGCGCGAGACCACTTCCCCGGCGTGCTCGAGGAGGACCCGCAGAAGCTCGTATTCCTTGTTGGCCAAGGCGATTTCGGAGCCGTTGACGAGTACGCGTCGTGCCGCGGGCTCGAGCCTGATGCCACCGACCTCGACGATCGTGTCCTCGCGGCCACCGTGGCGACGCAGGAGTGCTCGCACACGTGCCATCAACTCGGCGAGACGAAACGGCTTGCTGACGTAGTCGTCGGCGCCCGCGTCCAACCCGACCACGAAGTCGACTTCGTCGGTCCTGGCGGTCAACATCAGCACGGCGAGCGAGGTGCGATGCGCACGAATCTGTCGGCAGACCTCGAGGCCGTCCATGCCCGGAAGGCCGAGATCGAGAATCAACAGGTCGAAATCACCTTCGAGCGCCTGCTGCAACGCAGCGGGTCCGGTCGGTTCGACCGTCACCGAATACCCTTCACGCCCCAAGGCGCGGGAAAGGGGTGCAGCAATGGCCTCGTCGTCTTCGGCTAGCAATACGGCAGTCACACGAACAGACTACGGACAACACGCCTTTGCACGTTGATTACCAGCCATTTCGATCGTTCGGGTCGTCGTTTTCACCTGACGGCCACTGCGGTGCCTGCGAGGGTGGCTGCTGCATGGAATCGAAAACCTGGTGATACAGCAGGGCGTGAACGTGCTCGACGTCAGGAATGTCGTCGAACTCGAGCGGATCGTCACTGGCAGATGCGATGACCAGAGTTCCGGTCTTGAGCATTCGATCGATCAGGCCGTGACGGAACTGAACATTGCTGATCCGCCCCATGGGAATGTCGATACCCGTGTGCGTGAGCACTCCGTGGCGGATGAGCACTCGCCGATCGGTGACGATGAAATGCGTGAACTTCCAAACCGTGAAGGGCGCAACCGACCGCCAGGCCACGACACCGAGCCAGATGATTCCGACGGCAATGGACGACACGGTGCGAGCCGTGCCGTCCAATCTCGTCTGTGCGAGGCCCAGCAAGAACCCGGCGACGGCCGTCGCAAGCACGAACGTCAGCGCCGGAAGCACCAACATCTTCCAATGAGGATGGCGATGCAGTATCAGTTCCTCGTCCTGAGCGAGGGCGTCTTCGGGATATCCCATGACGGGAAGTCTGCCACCCCGCACCGACTTTCAGACACACCGACTTTCAGGCACACCCGTCTTCAGGGCAACGCTCAGGGCTGCGCGATCTTTCGCAGCACCAACGGGGTCACGACGATGATGATGCCGTACAGCACCATCCACACGCCGACCACGATGCGGAAGACGTCGAGCGAGAGTTCGGGCTGCAGAAGGACGATTGCACCCGCGACGATGCTGATGACTCCGAGCACGATCGACAGACCGCGATCGACGGTGTGCCCGGACGCCGCGTCGACCAGATCGAGAACGCCACGGAATACCCACCAGGCACCGATCACCAACGCGATCAGAACCACCGTCTGCAAAGGGCTACGGAGAACCAAGAATCCGAGGAGCACTGCCAACGCGCCGGAGATCGCGACGAGCGTGCGAGTTCCACCCGAAGCCGTCACGTCCGCGAACGAACGGATGATCTGAACGATTCCGAATCCGAACAGCTGGATCGCAATGACAACCGCGACCACGAACAGGGTGGCATCCGGCCACGCGAGTACCGCGATACCCAGGCCCAATGTGAGGACACCGAGCAGCACCGTCACGCCGGTGAGTACGCGGCGAGCGCTCTCGGCCGTCTCGGCTTCGGTCGGAACAACGATCGGTGTGGTCATGACGCCCCTAGGCAGCTCGGTAAATCCCGCAGTTGAGTGAAATGAAGGACGGACGGTTGGTTCGAAAACCGGTCCGGGCCAAAAATTAGCACTTTGGTGCCAGAAAATCCGGCAACGTTCACGATTCGGTGACCGGGGCGGCGCGAAGGTGCGTGATATCACCTGCTGCGACCGCAAAGGTCTCCCCATCTGTTCCCTCGATTTCGATGACGACGCGTCCGGAAGTGTCGACGTCGGTCGCGATACCGAACACCTCCTTGTCGCCCGGCAAAACCGCGCGGACTCGTTTGCCCAGCGTCCCGCAGCGCTGCCGGTATTCGGCAGCCAACACAGATGTATCCCATTTCGACGATTCCCAAGCACGGAATTGCGTCGCCAATTCACGGGCGATTGCGCGAACGAGAGTGTCGCGGTCGACAGTCGATGCTTCTTCGATCAGCAGTGACGTAGCGGTCGGGACGGGCAGCTCCTCGACGCCGAGGCTCACGTTCAGCCCGATCCCCACCACCACCGCGGGATCGGGCGCCGTCCTCGCCACCTCGGCCAGAATGCCGGCGACCTTCTTGTCACCGATGAGAACGTCGTTCGGCCACTTGAGTTCTGCGGGTACTTCGGCCACGTTGCGCAGCGCGTCGACGACCGCGATTCCCGACAGTAGCGGGAGCCAACCCATGTCCGCGAGATTCATTCCGGGCATCGACAGCAGAACCGACATCGAGATCTGCGCTTGCGGCGGACTCACCCACGTGCGCGAATGACGGCCACGGGCACTCGCCTGATATTCGGCGATCAGAACGTGACGGTCGGCATCCGGATCTGCCGCTCGCGCAAGGAGATCCGCGTTCGTCGAACCGGTCTCCTCGACAACGTCGAGGCGGTTCCAGAAAACGCGCGCGTCGTCGTTGTCACTGCGCACCAGTGCGCGTCGTAGGGCATTGCCGTCGAGGGGCGGTCGGTTCAAGTCGGTCCACATAGCCCCAGCCTATGACGACGGCGAGAATGTACTGGTCAGTAGCTTGAGCCTGCAAGACAGCGACAATCGGACCTGCCTTCGAAGCCCCCCACGCACTCTCGTTAAGCTCACGTCCATGACCACTGTCCAAGAGCCGAACGCGCCGGAGGCGGCGGCCGCACCCGATATCCACACGACCGCGGGAAAGCTCGCGGACCTGCGGAATCGCCAAGCCCAGGCGCAGGCACCGAGCGGCGAAGCCGCCATCGACAAGGTGCACGCCAAAGGCAAGCTGACCGCCCGCGAGCGCATCACCGCCCTCCTCGACGAGGGCTCCTTCGTCGAACTCGACGCACTGGCACGGCACCGAAGTGTGAACTTCGGTCTCGCTGACAACCGCCCGGTCGGCGACGGCGTCGTCACCGGTTACGGCACCATCGACGGCCGCGACGTCTGTGTCTTCTCACAGGACGCCACCGTTTTCGGCGGATCGCTCGGCGAAATCTACGGTGAGAAGATCGTCAAGGTCATGGACCTCGCGATCCGCACCGGGCGCCCCCTCGTCGGCATCAACGAAGGTGCAGGCGCGCGCATTCAGGAAGGCGTCGTCTCGCTCGGCCTCTACGGCGAGATCTTCCACCGCAACGTCCAGGCCTCGGGTGTCATCCCCCAGATCTCACTGATCATGGGACCCGCCGCCGGCGGCCACGTCTACTCCCCCGCACTGACCGACTTCGTCGTGATGGTCGACGAGACTTCCCAGATGTTCGTCACCGGCCCCGACGTCATCAAGACAGTCACCGGTGAAGACGTCACGATGGAAGACCTCGGTGGTGCTCGCACCCACATGGTCAAGTCCGGAGTCGCCCACTACGTCGCTTCCGGCGAGCAGGATGCCCTCGACTACGTCAAGGACCTGCTCAGCTACCTGCCGTCCAACAACCAGGCAGCAGCTCCCCGCGGCGAGATCACCGACCCCATCGTCGGTTCGATCGAAGACAGCCTGACCGCCGAGGACATCGAACTCGACACCCTCATCCCGGACTCGGCCAACCAGCCGTACGACATGCACGAGGTCATCCGTCGCATCCTCGACGACGACGAGTTCCTCGAGGTCCAGGCCGAGCGCGCGATGAACATCATCGTCGGTTTCGGTCGCGTCGACGGACGCTCGGTCGGCATCGTCGCCAACCAGCCCACCCAGTTCGCGGGCTGCCTCGACATCGACGCCTCGGAGAAGGCCGCTCGCTTCGTGCGTACCTGCGACGCGTTCAACGTCCCGATCATCACCCTCGTCGACGTTCCCGGTTTCCTCCCCGGAACCGAGCAGGAATACAACGGCATCATCCGTCGCGGCGCGAAGCTCCTCTACGCGTACGGCGAGGCAACGGTCGGCAAGATCACGGTCATCACCCGCAAGGCTTACGGCGGAGCGTACGACGTCATGGGCTCCAAGCACATGGGCGCCGATGTGAACCTGGCATGGCCGACCGCTCAGATCGCCGTCATGGGTGCATCCGGAGCAGTCGGATTCGTCTACCGCAAGCAGCTTCTCGAAGCCGCGAAGAACGGCGAAGACGTCGATGCATTGCGCCTCAAGCTGCAGAACGAGTACGAGGACACCCTCGTCAACCCGTACGTCGCCGCTGAGCGCGGATACGTCGACGCTGTCATTCCTCCGTCGCACACCCGCGGACAAATCGTTTCCGCATTGCGACTGCTAGAGCGCAAGGCCGTTTCCCTTCCGCCCAAGAAGCATGGGAACATTCCCCTATGACCGCAACCACCGAGGACATTCTCAGCGAAGATGTCGCACTGGCGGAGACCGCACCGACCAACGGTGCGGTCGTCGAGGGAACCGCGACGGATGCTTCGCTCACGGAGCTGACCGAGACGTCGACCTCCGACGCGTCGGTCATCAAGATCGTCAAGGGTTCGCCCACGGACGTCGAGATCGCGGCACTGGTCAGCGTGCTTGCTGCGGCTGCCGGCAGCGGTCAAGCTCCCGAGTCGAACGTTCCCGCGGAGACCTGGGGCGATCCGACTCAGTTCCACCGCACGCGTGCGCCGTTCTCGCCGTACGCGTACCTGAACCCCGCGATCCGTCGCAGCTGACGATCACTCTGCTGACGTGACTCAACTGGTTCTAGCTTCAGCGTCCCCGGCTCGCCTCGCAGTTCTGCGGGCGGCCGGGGTTTCGCCGCTTGTGCGTGTCTCCGGCGTCGACGAGGACAAGATCGCCGACAACCTCGGACCCGACGCCGCCCCCGAAAAAGTCGTGACGGTGCTGGCGGAGGCCAAGGCCGCCGAAATCGTCCCCGGCCTCGCCGCCGACAATCTCACCGACGTAGTCGTTGTCGGGTGCGATTCGATGCTCCTGATCGACGGGCAACTTCAAGGCAAGCCGGGCAGCGTCGATATCGCCCGAAAGAGATGGGCCGCAATGGCCGGACGCAGCGCCACTCTCTTGACCGGGCACTGTGTCCTACGCGTCGCCGACGGCCGCATCGTCCGCATGGCCTCGGATCACAGCGCAACAGTGGTTCATTTCGCGCAACCGTCCACCGAGGATCTCGAGGCATACCTGGCAACGGGCGAGCCGCTCCAAGTCGCCGGAGCATTCACGCTCGACAGTCTCGGCGGCTGGTTCGTGGAGAGGATCGAGGGTGATCCCTCGAGTGTCATCGGTATCGGATTACCTTTGGTACGAACACTTCTCGAGCGTGTCGGGGTTTCCGTCTCGGATCTCTGGCGCACGCAGAGCATCTTCTGACGCGTTTTCTCCAAGCACGTTTTCTCCAAGCACCACTGACCAGCCCCGCATCGGGTCCATGCCGATGCGAAGCTGGTCGTTTTTGTTGTCACCGAAAAGGTTTGACCCTTCAGGTTTTGAAGGTGGTGTTCGCCGGCCTCGGTTGCTGTCCGGGGTCGATCGAGGGCGGCGGAATGAACCACGGCTTGTTGTCGACACCGATCCGAATCGCCCACTTCCCGACGAACCCTGATTTCCGGTGCATCAACCGGTGGTGCGAACGGCACAGCAGGACCAGATTGTTCATCACCGTCGGGCCACCGTTGGCCCAGTGCCGGATATGGTGCGCATCAGTCCAAGCCGGTACACATGTGCAACCCGGGAACGCACAGCCTCTGTCTCGGGCAATCAACGCCACTCGCTGTTCGGCGGTCACCAACCTCTTCCCTGGTTTCGCATCGAGCGGCGCGCCGTGATCGTCGAGCAGAACGGTCGACAGGAAACAATCACACCCGAGAAGCCTGGTCTGCGACACCGACAGCGGTCCCAGCCAGGGCATGTGCCCGACATCAAGATCGGACAGCTCCAGTGAGCCGTCATCACCCGAATCCGAAGACTGTGCGGCACAATCCCGATGCTCAGCCAAATCACGAGCATTGATGTGAACATTCACATGCGGACGCTGACCACCATCGGTACCAGTCTTGGCGCAATCGAGATAACGCCGGATCAGTTCGGTGAACCCATCCGCAGTCCGCTTCGCCGCCGACCGGGCATCGGGAGTCCCGTCCGGTGCCGGGGTCGGCATCGTCAGATTCGACAACGCCGACAACAACATTTCCCCGGTGAGGGCATCGAAATCACCACGCACCACCACCCGACCGTTCAACGTCGACGCGATCCGCAACTCATTGAGATCGACATCTTCAGCGGGCGGAATCTCATCCGATTCGAACAACCGCTCCAACGTCGCGATCACGTTCCGCACCTTCGTCGTCGTCGCCTCCACACCCGACGCAGCAGCCAACAACAAATCGATACAGCGAGGGAGCGCGTCCTCCGGCATCCCCTTCGGCGGTGACTCGCAGAACGCCACGATCAACACCGCGTGCTCGAACGAGCAATCCCCGCAATCGAACCGAGCCGCCACCGCCGGAAACGGCCGCAACGCTGCACCGAGAGCGGCGATCTTCTTCCCGTCCCGAACCTGCAGCATCGTGTTGGCCGCCAACCACGCACCCACCCCGCGACTGGCAATCACCTGATCATCCGGGCGCAACGACAACTCGTCCACCACCGCCACACGCACAGCTTCGAGGCGCAGAATCTCCGCACTCGCCGACACCGCAGCAGCGCGCAACTCTGCAGCAGACAACTGCCACAACCGTCCGCGTAACCCCACCGCAGAACCCGACACCACATCCGACAACAAGACACTCATTGAATCCCCCGATCCCCTGCACACAGGGTACTCGAACACCCGTTCGAGTCAAGGGCAATTTTCAGACCGGCGAATTGACCCGCGGCAGAGCAGTCGACGCCAATCCGATACCGAGCGCAATTGCTGCGATGATCGCGAGCACACGGCGCTGCGCTTCGAGAAATGCTTCGCCGGCCGCCGCGCGAGTCGATGCGTACGCGGCATCAACTGCCACCTGAACGGATTGACCCCCGGCACCGGCGGAGCCGTCCCGGCGACATTCCGGCGCCACCTCCATCGGTGTTCCGGATGCCAATTGGCTTGTTGCGCAATCGACAAAGGCCTTTTCGGCGATGTCGATCAGGCCGGGACCAACGCCGGCAGCTTCAAGGTTCGCAACGTACTCGGGTCGCTCCCCCTGCACTGCTTGCGGAGCTTGCCCCGCGACGAGCGAGAAGAACACCACTCCGATCAAGGCCAGTCCGATGGAGCTGCCAACCTGCTGAACGGTAGGAAGCAGTCCCGACACCGAACCCGCGTGCGCGGGTTCGACCGTCGCAAGGATCGCGGTTTGCAGTGGTGCCACGAACAGTCCGAGACCTGCGCCACCGAGAAGCAGCGGACCGGCGAGCGCGAGCCAGCGTGGATCGGTTCCTTCGCGTTCGAGGATGATCGACAGCGCGATCAGCGAGCCGGCAAAGACGACCATCCCCAGGATCAGAACACGGTTTCCGAGCATCCGGTACACCGCCGATGAGAGAACCGCCGCCACGCCCATTCCGACGGCCCACGGCAGCGTCATGACGCCCGCTCGCAATGCGGAGAACCCGAAGCCGAACTGAAGGGTGAGACTGATGGTGAAGATCAAGGAAGTCAGGGTTCCGAAGAAAACGAACGCAAGAACCGCGCCGATTGTGAAGGCTCGGTCGCGGAAAAGCTCGAGACGAAGGACCGGATCGCCGCCTCGTTTCGCCAAACGCGATTCGTAGAGCACAAACGCCACTGCCACCGGCGCCGACATCGCGAGCATTACGACAAGACCTGTGGGCCATCCGCGCGCCCTTCCCTCGGCCAGGGGAAGGATCAGCAGGAACAGCGCCAGTGATGACAGTGCGGCGCCGATGAGGTCCAGTGAGCGCACATGCTCAGCGCGAGCATCGACGAGATGGAAATATCCGAGAATCAAGGCGGCGATGCCGATCGGGATGTTGACGAAGAAGATCAGGCGCCAGCCCCAGTCGAACAGATTCCACTCGATCAGCAGCCCGCCGATCAGAGGCCCGCTGACCGTTGCGAGCCCGATGGTCGCACCGTAGATCCCGAAGACTCGCGGATGCCTGGCCTTCGGAAACAGACCCGAGATGATGGCGAACGTCTGGGCGGACATCGAACCGGCCGCCAATCCTTGCAGACCCCGGAAGACGATCAACATCGTCGCGCTCTGCGCGAGCCCGCACAGCAACGAGGCAACCACGAATACGGACAAGGCGGTCAGAAAAACAACTCTACGGCCGAACAGGTCCCCCAGCCGCGCTGCAGTGATCAACGAACACGCGAAAGCCAGGATGTACACGCTGACCATGAGCAACTGCGCCGATACGCCTGCTTGAAGATCGACGGCGATACTCGGAAGCGCGACGTTGACGATGGTCGCGTCGAGCAATTGCATGAATGCCGCCGCCAGACTCGTCGCCAACCCGAGCCAGGGCGTCAGAGAACCAGCTCGCCGCCCGCCCTTGTGGTCGGCGCCGACAGCGTCACCTAAAGGGTCCGGAAGCACCGAATGATCCTAATCGAACACAACGCTTCTAGAACCTGTTCTTGTTTAGATTGTAGTATTTCGGACAATTCAGTCCCCCAGATGGGATAGTTCGTCGTCTGCCCATTTTCAGAGCAGGCTTCTCGACGACACACGCAGGAGTTCTACTCGATGGATCTGAACTTGATCACCCATTGGCACCCGCTTCCTGGGCGGGTAATCGAATGGGGCGTCACGCATGCTTCCGCTCAACGAGCCGCCGAAGCCGAGATCGACCGAGAACTACCCCCGACCACGATGCAGGATCGCCACCTGCGACGCGCCCGCGTCACCGCAGAGAAGGGCGATCCGCAGTCTCCGTGGATCGGTATCGCCTTCGATTTCGCAGGAACACTGGACCGCGACGCCATGACGCGAGCCCTTCAGCGCTACATCCGTCGCCACGACACGCTGCACAGCTGGTTCTCGTTCGACGAAGCAACCACCGACGCTGCGGACACCTCGTTCGAGGTCCGTCGACACGTGGTGCCGGTCGAAAGCATCGAACTCGAGTACCGCGTCGGCGACGACGTCTCCGAATCCGAGGCGATCCGCGCGCTCGTCGCGACCAAGTTCGCCACCGAAACCAGCGCGCTGCAGTGGCCGGCCTTCGTGTTCGGTGCCGTCGAGCACCACCATGCCGACCTCGAAGCCGATCCGAGCTTCACCCTGTTCCATGCAGTCGACCACGCCCATTCGGACATGAACTCGATGGTGCTGATGTACGCAGAATTGCGTCAGCTCTACGCCGCGGAAACGACCGGATCGCATCCCGAGCTCGGGCCGGCCGGAAGTTACGCACAGTTCGGTCGCGTCGAACGCGAGCGAACAACCGAACTGACGATGCAGTCACCCGAAGTGCACCAGTGGCTCGGTTACCTCATGCGCAGCGGCGGCTCGTTCCCCGGATTTCCGCTCCCGCTCGGGGCCGAAGACGCGCCCAAACCGGCTATCGGTTCACGCTTCGACCTGGCCGACGACATCGAGTGCGAGAAGTTCGGTGCGGTTTGTAAAGCCAACGGCGCCAACTTCATCGGCGGAATGTTCACCGCGCTCGCGATTGCGGAATTCGAACTCGCCGGACGCGACAAGTACATCGCCCTCTCGCCGGTCAGCACACGAACCGAGGCCGACTCGTTTGCGCAGGGCTGGTACATCAACCTGATCCCGGTCGGCATCGACGTCGACGACAAGCGACGCTTCACCGAGTTGGCAAAGCTCGGGCAGCAGGGGTACCACGACGGCAAGGCACTCCTCGATGTCTCTGTGCAGCAGGTCATCGATCTGGTTCTGTCGAGCTTGGCCGAGTCGGATTCCGCACCCGGCGGACTGTCGAAGACGCTCACCCCGCCGCCGATCGTCTCGTACATCGACGGCCGACGCATGCCGGATCCATACAGTTACGCCGAGACGAAGGCAACGGGAATCGTCGGCGGCAAAGAGACTCAGATCGCGTCGATGTGGATCAACCGGATGCACACCGGAACCTGGATCGCCGTGTCTCACCCCGACACCCCCATTGCCCACGAATCGGCCACCCGCTTCGCCGAGCATGTCTCGAAGATCATCAAAACTGTTGCAGCTCAAGGCGACTACTCGTTCGTGGCACCAGAGGGAGTGGCCTGATGCATGTCACCTCGATCGATCGATACGGACTCGACCCCGGAATCGTCACCGAATGGTCGCTTCAGCCCGCGGACGGCGCCGTCACCGAGTCGGAAGTACCACCGTCGTACAACCAGCATTTTCACCTCGAGACTGCGCGAACACACGGCATGGGCCGGAGTGTGTGGATGGCAGCCGCATTCGACCTTCCCGGAGAACTGAATCGGCCTGCACTCGATCTCGCGCTGCGCCTGTTCATCAGTCGCCATGACACTCTGCACACAGGATTCGAGGTGGGCGAGTTCACCACCACCCGAATGGGACTCGATCCAGACGGCACACACATCGAGACTTCGGAACCTCTGAAATTCGATTCGACCGAAGACCTCCGAGCGCATCTCAAGAAGCGATTCACGACGGTATGCGATCCACTGACCTTCCCTGCATACACGTTTGCCACGGTCGAACGCGAAGAGCATTACACGGTCCTGAGCGCGTTCGATCACACACTCGTCGACGGCTACTCGTTGGTCATTGCTCTCGGGGAACTGCGACAGATCTACGAGGGACTGATCGCCCTACCCGATCTGACCGACCACGAGGCCGTCGACGCAGTGATGAGCCGACTGGGTGACCCGGGAAGTTTCGTGCGGTACTGCGAACTGGAGGCAGACGCTCTGCTTCCCGTCGACAACGACCCTCGAATCCGAGAGTGGGCAAGGTTCTACGAGATCTGCGGTGGCACATCACCGAGTTTCCCCTTGGATCTCGGCGTCGAGGGCGGAAAGCCCGCGCCGCAGGGCGCCGATGTGCGCGTGCTGCTCGACGAGGAGTTGACGGCGACGTTCGACGAGATCTGCCTATCCGCCGGCGGTAGCGTGTTCACCGGAATCCTCACTGCGATGGGACTTTCCGTCCACTCGTACACCGGGCAGTCGACGCTTCCGCTGCAATTTCCGCTTCACATTCGCAAAGATCCGCGGTGGGCCGACGCGATCGGCTGGCTCACCACCAGCGCGCCGATCACGGTCCAGATCACTCCCGACGCGGATTTCGGTGCATCCCTTGCACATACGCACGCGTCGTTCCGAGTTGCGTTGACGCTCGAGGGCGTCACCATGGCCCAGGTTCGAGATGCTTTGGGCGACAAGATTCGACGCACACGCACCGACGTCTTCATGGTGTCGTACATCGATTACCGCAAACTACCCGGCACAGACGATCATGATCTCCTCAACGCCCATCACATCAGCAATGTGACGGTCGCCGACGATGCCCAGTTCTGGATTTCGCGAACGAACCGTGGTCTCTCGCTGCGTTCACGCTTTCCCGATACCGAGACGGCAAACGAAACCATGGTGAATTTCCTCACCGAACTCGACCGGATTCTGAGAGAAGTCTGCGCCCGGGGCGTGACGCCGATCGGAAGTGTCACCGAACAATTGAGAGATTCGAGCGTCGGAGCAGGAACACCGAGGATTTAGGGTCGGCAACGGGCACGAGCAGGCAGAACCTGCTTCCGGGCGTCTCACCTTGCGCACAGCGCATAGAATCGATCAAGTCCGTGTTCGAACCGAACGATTCGTCTTCAGGAGTACGCCCGTGCCCGTTGCCCCCGATCCCTCAACCGCGTTTGCCGAGTTCGCGCATCCCGACCGGTTGGTCTCGACGGAATGGCTCTCGGCGAATCTCGGTGCGCCGGGCCTCAAGGTTGTCGAATCCGACGAAGACGTGTTGTTGTACGACGTCGGCCACATCCCCGGAGCCGTGAAGATCGACTGGCATCTCGACCTCAACGATCCGGTCACCCGCGACTACATCGACGGTGCGAAGTTCGCAGAGTTGATGAACCGCAAGGGCATCGGCCGCGACGACACCGTGGTCATCTACGGCGACAAGAGCAACTGGTGGGCGGCCTACGCACTGTGGGTCTTCACTCTTTTCGGCCACGAGGACGTCCGTCTTCTCGACGGTGGCCGCGATGCGTGGATCGCCGAGAACCGCGACACCGCTTTCGACGTTCCCGACATCACGTCGACCGATTACCCGGTCGTCGAGCGCAACGACGCTCCCATCCGCGCATTCAAGGACGACGTTCTCGCGCACTTGGGCGACGGGCCGCTCATCGACGTGCGATCTCCGCAGGAGTACACCGGCGAGCGCACCCACATGCCCGACTACCCCGAAGAGGGTGCGTTGCGTGGTGGACACATTCCCAGCGCGCTCAGCATCCCGTGGGCGAAGGCAGCGGCACCGGACAGCCGCTTCCGCACCCGTACCGAACTCGGCGAGATCTACGGCGACCTGTCGGCCGACGACAACATCGTCGCGTACTGCCGCATCGGTGAGCGTTCCAGTCACACCTGGTTCGTGTTGACTCATCTTCTCGGCTACCCGAACGTTCGTAACTACGACGGTTCGTGGACCGAGTGGGGCAATGCCGTGCGCGTCCCGATCGTCCAGGGCGAAGAGCCCGGCGCCGTTCCGTCCTCTGTATCGGCGTCATGAGCGCTCTTCCTTCGGCTCTGGCCGAGATCGTCGACGACTTCGCGGCCGTCGGCGCCTCGGACAAGCTCACCCTTCTTCTCGAGTTCAGCCGAGAGCTGCCGCCGTTGCCGGCGGAGCTCGAGCAGAGCGCGATGGAGCCGGTCCCCGAATGTCAGTCGCCGCTCTTCCTCTCGGTCGACGATTCGGATCGCGACAACGTCCGTCTGTACTTCAGCGCTCCCCCCGAGGCTCCCACGACGCGTGGTTTCGCATCGATCCTCGCGCAGGGGCTCGACGGCCACAGCGCCGACGAGATCCTCGGTGTACCCGACGACTTCTATTCGGCGCTCGGTCTCGCAGAAGCCGTGAGCCCGCTCCGTCTGCGCGGAATGTCGGCCATGCTCGCGCGCATCAAGCGGCACTTGCGGGGCTGAAAACATGGAGTTCACCGAACTGGCCGACTATGCGATTCCGGCCGGCGCACTCGTCGAATGGTTGCCGTGCGCAACCGGGCCCTGGGTTCCGGATCCGCGGCCCGTCTCCTACATTCACGAGGCACATCTCAACCGTTCCGCTGCAGGCGCAGGCGACAAGTCTTGGCTGGGAACAGCTTTCGAGATTTCCGGCCCGCTCGACGTCGATGCGTTCCGAGTCGCTCTCGGCCGGTGGATCGACCGTCACGAAGTTCTGCGCTCGCATACCGTCCTCGAACCCTCGAGCGGCGAGATCACCCGGCACACGGTCCCGCTCGGCGGAATCGACATCGGGGTCGTCAGCCACGGCTACGACGCGTCCAGCCAGGACAACTTCGACCACCTTCACCGCCTGTTCGACGATTACGCGTCCCCGCACAGTTGGCCGTCGTACGTCTTCGCGACGTTGACGCCCCGCGGTGGCGACGGTCCGTTCACCGTGTTCTTCGCGGCGGACCACTCGATCATCGACGGGTTCTCGATCGTGCTGGTCGCTCACGAGATCGCAGCTCTGTACCGCGAGGCCTCGACCGGTAGTGCTGCAAATCTGTTTCCGGTGGGCAGCTACGTCGATTTCGGTGCCGTCGAACGCGAGCAGATGGCCGACATGGAAGCCGAGAAGGCTGCGGTCGAGATCTGGCGAAAGGCTCTCGGCACGGACGGTCTACCCCAGTTCCCGCTACCGATCGGTGACCGTGGAACCGATTCTCAGAACGGCCTGTCGACCTGGCTGCTCGACGCCGACCAGTCCAAGGCCTTCAGTTCGACGTGTGCAGCCACCGGCGTGGGGTACTTCGCCGGACTTCTCGGCGGACTTGCCGCTGTAGGTCGCGAAGTCGCGGGATCCGATCGATTCGAGGTCGTGACGCCAGTTCACACCCGCAGCGCTCAGGAGTGGGCGGGCGCGCTCGGCTGGTTCGTCGGACTGTGCCCGGTCGAGTTCGCCGTTGGATCGGACTGTTCGTTCGGCGACCTCGCGACACGCGCCGCCGAATCCATCGCTTCGGTCAAGCCTGCCGCAGCTGTCCCGTTCGATCGGATCGGTGAGCACCTCGAAACCCCGATCCGACCGCGATTCGTCGTGTCCTACATGGACGTTCGCTTCGTGCCCGAAGCCGCACAATGGCCCGAATGGAACGCCAGAGCACTTCGAAGCAAGGCATATACGCACGACGTCTACATCTGGATCAACCGCACACCCCAGGGACTCAACCTCGCGGTCAGGTACCCAGGCAACGAGACGGCGAACGCCGCGGTTCACGCCTACGTGGCCGCACTGCGCCGGACCATCGAAGAAATCGTCACCGAACCGGACGCCGCCACCTCCGACAGCTACTCATCGGTAGTTTTCGAAACCGTTTCCTAAGCCGGAGTGGGCTTTAGCGATCCGGTTACAACCAGCGCCGAAGCGATGCATACACTCCGAAGTGATGCCAATCCCCCGATGGTGAAATCCCAGAGGAATACACCGCGGAGACAGACTATGCGAACCACAGGAGGCTCAGTGCCCAGTCATGCCAGCGCGCACATTACGAAGGTGCTTGTCGCGAACCGCGGTGAAATCGCGGTACGGGTCATCCGGGCGGCCAAGGATGCCGGCTACGGCAGCGTTGCCGTTTACGCCGAGCCCGATGCAGACGCGCAGTTCGTGAAGCTCGCAGACGAGGCATTTGCCCTCGGTGGACAGACGTCCGCCGAGTCCTACCTCGTGTTCGACAAGATCCTCGACGCAGCCAAGAAGTCCGGCGCCGACGCCATCCACCCCGGCTACGGTTTCCTCTCCGAGAACGCCGACTTCGCCCAGGCCGTCATCGACGCGAACCTCATCTGGATCGGTCCGTCACCGCAGTCCATCCGCGACCTCGGCGACAAGGTCACGGCACGCCATATCGCAGAACGCGCGAAGGCGCCGATGGCAGCAGGCACCAAGGATCCCGTCAAGGGCGCCGACGAGGTCGTCGCATTCGCCAAGGAATACGGCGTCCCGGTTGCGATCAAGGCTGCCTTCGGTGGCGGTGGACGCGGCATGAAGGTCGCCCAGACCATCGAGGAAATCCCCGAGCTGTTCGAGTCGGCCACCCGTGAGGCCATCGCAGCCTTCGGTCGCGGCGAGTGCTTCGTCGAGCAGTACCTGGACAAGGCCCGCCACGTCGAGGCTCAGGTCATCGCCGACCAGCACGGCAACGTCGTCGTCGCCGGTACCCGCGACTGCTCGCTGCAGCGTCGCTTCCAGAAGCTCGTCGAAGAGGCTCCCGCTCCCTTCCTGACGGACGACCAGCGCGCACGCATCCACGCATCCGCCAAGGCCATCTGCAAGGAAGCCGGCTACTACGGCGCCGGAACGGTCGAGTACCTGGTTCAGGGCGACACCATCTCCTTCCTCGAGGTCAACACCCGCCTGCAGGTCGAGCACCCCGTCACGGAAGAGACCGCGGGCATCGACCTCGTGCGTCAGCAGTTCCTCATCGCCAACGGCGAAGAACTCTCCATCAAGGAAGATCCCACCCCGCGTGGACACTCCTTCGAGTTCCGCATCAACGGCGAAGACGCCGGCCGCGGCTTCATGCCTGCCCCCGGCCCGGTCTCCGTCTACCGTGAGCCCACGGGCCCCGGCGTTCGCGTCGATTCCGGTGTCGTTGCCGGCGACGTCATCGGCGGACAATTCGACTCCATGCTCGCCAAGCTCATCGTCACCGGCGCCACCCGCGAAGAAGCCCTCCAGCGGGCATCGCGCGCTCTGGCCGAGTTCGAGATCGACGGCCTCGCGACCGTTCTCCCGTTCCACCGCCACATCGTCGAGAACCCGGCGTTCATCGGTGACGGCGAGAAGTTCGACATCTACACCAAGTGGATCGAAACCGACTGGGTCAACCCCATCGAGCCGTACGCAGGCGCCGGTGCTCCCGTAGACGACGAGGACGAGGCTCTGCCGCGTCAGAACGTCGTCGTCGAGGTCGGTGGACGTCGCGTCGAGGTTTCCCTCCCGGGCCAGTTCTCGCTCGGCAACGGCGGCGGCGCTGCCTCCGGTGCGATCCGCAAGAAGCCGAAGGCGCGCAAGCGCGGCGGCGCCGGCGGAGGTGCAGCATCGGGTGACGCTGTCACGGCTCCGATGCAGGGCACCGTCGTCAAGGTTGCAGTGACCGAAGGCCAGGAAGTCGCAGAAGGCGATCTGATCGCCGTTCTCGAAGCCATGAAGATGGAAAACCCCGTCAACGCGCACAAGGCCGGTGTCGTCACCGGACTGTCCGTCGAGCCGGGTGCAGCAATCACGCAGGGAACGGTTCTCGCAGAACTGAAGTAGGGCCTCCGGCCCCGTGCGCCTTTCCGGTAGTCCCCACTACCGGAAAGGCGCACAGTCGTTTGAGTAGGCTGTAACGATGGCTGACGTCCCCGACATTCGCATCGGCACTGCAGAACGCGAGCAGGCACTCGATCTCCTGAGCGAGCACTTCGCCGCAGGCCGCCTCACCGTCACCGAGTTCGACGAGAGAAGCGGAATCGTCAGTGCCGCAACAACTCGCAGTGAACTCGTTCCGGTGTTCGCCGATCTTCCGGGCAACTACCAAGCCCCCGGCACCGCTCCACTGTCGATGGTGACGCCTCCCGACGCGCCGGCGGAGCGAGGCTTCAACCCCGACTGGTCCGGTCGCGTCATGGCCGTCGTCCCGATTCTCGCGGTGATCCTGTTCTTCGTCACCGGCACCTGGTTGTGGTTCCTCGCGATTCCCCTGGCCGGTGCACTGCTGTTCGGTACCGACCGGGAACGCAAAGCCAAGCGCCGCCGCGAGCGGGACTCCGACTGATGGAGCCGATCGAGATCAACGCAGGCGGCTGGTATCTACGCGCACTACGCGCAGACGAGCGTGTGGACGACCGCCCCGCCCTTGCCGATGGTGGTATCACCGACCCCGATTACGTGAGTCAGCGAAGCGCTCAGTGGCACGAAAACAGCGTCTACTCCTGGGCAGTGTGCCAACCCAACACCGGTGAGCTTCTCGCCGAGGTCGTTCTGACGCCTCTCGACTCCACCGCCCTGCTCACCGGCTGGGCCCGCGACGGGCACACCGAGGCGCTCACGACGGCCGCCGACGCCGTCACCAGATTCGCCGAAGGTGCACTCGGACTCGTCGTCGTCGAGGGGCAGACGAATTGAAGAACAACCGATACTGGCCGTTGGCGATCGCCGTGGTCATTGCCCTGATCATGCTCTTCTCCCCGGGTTCCACCGTGCCCTCGAGCCCGGAGAACACCGACAAGATCACTCACACGCTGATGTTCGCGGTATTGGCGATCACCTCGTTGCACGCGCGGATCCCGGTGTGGCTCACGGCTGTGTGGTTGTTGATCTTTGCCGCGACGTCCGAGGTTCTTCAAGCAGCGCTGCCCATTTCGCGTTCCGGTTCGATCTGGGACGGCAGCGCCGACCTGCTCGGCATCGCCATCGGGATCGGTATCGTCAGCCTCGTGACGAGGCGACGAACTTCCCGCCGAGACGAGCCGAGCAGGTCCTGATCAGCTGAGCAGGTTGCTTCGCAATTGGTCCTGGGTCGACGCGTCGATCTTCAAGCCGTCGGTGAAGTAGGCCTCGATGGATCCGTGTACCTGCGCGAGCTCTGCCATCGACGCCTCCAGGTACTCGCGCCTGACACCGAGGACACCCTCGAGCAGGGTCGGGTCGATCCCCTTGGCCTCGAATCGCTCGAGGAGCGGCGCGAACATCGGCAACAAAATCTTGTTGGTTTCGAGGTAGTCCGCGAAGACCGCGTCCTCGGAGGCACCCAGGAACAGCAGTAACGCGGCCGCTGCCCAACCCGTGCGATCCTTGCCCGTGGTGCAGTGAATGAGTGCCGGCGAGCTGGGCGGCTGCGCCAAGTCGACGAACAGTTGCCGGTACGACGCGACCGCACTCGGCAAGGTCACGAAATCGCGGTAACTTCCCTGAAAGTACTCGAGCGCCTGGCCGCTGCCCAACGCTTCGGCAGCAAACGCCGGGTCGGCGATCATCTGCTGCATCTGAGCCGGAATGGCGCGATACTGCTTGTCCGCCAATACGTCCAGGCCGATTTCTCGGATACCGTCCGGCGTCAGATCCGGTGCCGTCTCGCGTTCGGATTCGGTGCGCAGATCGTAGATCGTGACGATGCCCAGATCGGCGAGGGTCTGTGCGCCGTCCGCACTGAGCGATGCCAGATCGGTGGAACGAAACACGCTCCCGGTGCGGACGGTGCCACCGAAGCTCGATTCGGGGCCACCGATGTCTCGGAGGTTCGCCAGGGACGGTACGACGGAAGACAGCTTCGGAGTATCGGTCATACCTGAGAATGTATCGGTCGCCGAGAAACCGTGATCGGGGAAGAGCAGCCGGAGAAATAAGATCGAGACACATCATCTCCCGTAATTGCTGCGCTACAGATCCGTAACATGCTCAAGTAATCCTGTGGACATGCCTACAACGAATTCCAGTGGTCTCGGAGCCTTCGATGCGCTCGGTGACCACCAGGCAGTCGCGGCGCTGCTCGAGTGTTGCCATTCCGCCGTGTGGGCACAGGAAATCGCCTCGTCTCGCCCGTTCGCCGATCTGGAAGCTCTGTTCGACAAAGCAGATGCGGTGCTGGCCGAGCTTCCCGAGTCCGAGATCGACGACGCTCTCTCCGGCCACCCACGAATCGGTGAGCGAAGCGAGAGCGCGTCCTCTACCCGTGAACAGTCGGGAGTCTCGTCGGCGACAGAAGACGTACTCGCGGAACTTCGACGGAAGAACGCCGAGTACGAAGAGACATTCGGCCATGTTTACCTGGTCTGCGCGTCGGGGAAATCTGGAACGGAGCTCCTCGACATCCTTCGAGGTCGTCTCCGAAACGACCCGGCGACCGAGCGTTCCGTGCTTCGAACCGAATTGGCCGCCATCAATCGGATCAGACTCGCCCGTCTGATCGATGCACTCGCCGGAGGCACAGCATGAGCAAGACCCTCAGCACGCACGTTCTCGACGCGACGACGGGCAACCCCGCGGCGGGGATTCGCGTCGAACTTCGTGATCGAGACGGCGCCTCCGTCACCACTGCGGAGACCGACTCCGACGGCCGCATCCCCGAACTTGCTCCCAGCGGCCTGACCGCCGGTCACTACACCCTGACTTTCGACACCGGAACGTATTTCGAGACCAACGGACAAGAAAACTTCTACCCGGAAGTGACAGTGACCTTCCGGGTGGACGACACGGCACGGGGCTATCACGTCCCACTGTTGCTGTCGCCCTTTGCTTATTCCACCTATCGCGGGAGCTGAACACGTGACTACCGAAAACATCACGACCGGCAACATCACAACCGGCAGTACGAACACCGAACGGTTGAGCGGATCGATCGAACTATCGGGTCACCAGTACGGCAAAGCGGAAAATCGAGTAGTCCGAATCTATCGAGACACCCCCCGTCACGAAATTCACGACATCAACGTCTCCACCTGCCTGCGTGGAGATTTCGCCGACGCGTACCTCACCGGTGATCAATCGAAGGTTCTGCCGACCGACACGCAGAAACAAACGGCCTACTCCTACGCCAAGGAAAAGGGTCTGATCTCGATCGAGACGTACGGACTCGAACTCGCCCGTCATTTCGTCGACGACATCGAACCGGTCAGTGGCGCGCGGATCGAGATCGAGGAATACGCCTGGGAGCGTGCGATTGTCGACGGCAGCGAGCACGACTACACCTGGATTCGGAAGGGTCAGGAAGTTCGGACGGCGTCGATCACCATCGCCGATACCGGGACATGGGTGATCGGCGGTCTGAAGGACCTCGTGATCCTCAAATCGACCGGTAGTGAGTTCTCGGGTTTTCTCGAAGATCCGTACACCGTTCTCGAGCCGACCGACGACCGCGTCATGGCGACGACGTTGGTCGCCCAGTGGCGATTCGTCACCACCGACGTCGACTGGGAATCGGTCTACGCGGGAATCAAGGCACAGATCGTCAAGCAGTTCGCACAGGTACATTCACTTGCCCTGCAGCAGACGCTCTTCCACATCGGCAAGGCAATCCTCGAGGAATTCCCGATCATCGCGGAGGTTCGACTGTCCGCACCCAACAAGCATCATTTCGAATATGCACTCGGCCGCTTCGGAGTGGAGAACGACAACGAGGTGTTCCACGCTGCGGATCGTCCGTACGGCCTGATCCAAGCTGCGGTCAGCCGATCCGACGCACCAGACGCGGGACCGTCGTGGACCACCTACGCCGGTTGGTTGTCGTGACCGAATCAGCTCTCGGGGCAACACTCGTCGTGGCGGGCGCTCATGTGGTCACGATGGACGGCGACCGCTCCGAGTACTCCGACGGCTATGTGGTGATCTCGGGCAACAAGATCGTCGACGTCGGCGCCGGAACGCCACCCGAATACCCGGGTGCGCAAGTGATCGACGGGAGTGGTTGCCTGATCACGCCGGGTCTGGTCAACACACATCATCATCTCTACCAATGGATCACCCGAGGCCTGGCCGCGGACTCGATGCTTTTCGAGTGGCTGACCACCCTGTACCCCGTCTGGGCAGGTATCGACGCCGACGCCGTCCACGTGGCGGCCACCGGCGGCCTCACGTGGTTGGCGAAAACCGGATGTACGACCACCACCGACCACCACTACGTCGTTCCCCGCGACGCCGGCGACGTTTTCGAGGCCGAGATCACCGCTGCTGCGCAGGTCGGCCTTCGATTCCACCCGTGTCGTGGGTCGATGGATCTCGGCCAGAGTTCCGGCGGCCTGCCACCGGATCACGTCGTGGAAAAACTCGATGACATCCTGACCGGCACGCAGTCGGTGATCGACCGTTGGCACGACCCGAATCCCGGATCGATGCTGCAGATCGCGGTAGCTCCCTGCTCACCCTTCTCGGTGACGGAGGCATTGCTCCGCGAGTCCGCGACGCTGGCCCGCGAAAACGGCGTGCGTATGCACACGCATCTGGCCGAGACACTGGACGAGGAGAGATTCTGCCGCGAGCATTTCGGTTGCACGCCGGTCGAATACATGGAACGAGTCGGCTGGGTGGGCCCGGACGTCTGGTACGCCCACGCAGTCCATCTCGACGACGCCGGTATCGAGACGATGGCGCGAACCGGAACTGCGGCGGCGCACTGCCCGACCTCCAACGCGCGCCTGGGAGCCGGTATCGCCCGTGCCGCCGATTTGGTGAACGGCGGGGTCACCGTGGGGCTCGGCGTAGACGGCGCGGCGAGCAATGAAGCTTGCAGCCTGATCGAGGAGTCTCGTCATGCACTTCTGTTTGCTCGCGCGAAGGGCGGACCGCAGACGATGACGGTACGAAAAGCCTTGGAATTGGGAACGATCGGCGGCGCACGAGTTCTGGGCCGCGAGGGCGAAATCGGATCGATCGAGGTCGGAAAACTTGCCGACCTGGCGGTGTGGAAACTCGACACCGTCGCGCATGCCGGCATCACCGATCCGGTGGCGGCGCTCGTACTCGGCTCGACTCCCCCGCTGAAGTTACTGCTCGTCAACGGACGAATCGTAGTTGCCGACGGACGAGTCACCACCGTCGACGAGGACGTCGTGGCCTCGGATGTCGCACGCGCACACCGCGATCTACTCGGAAAGGCTTGAGGTCGCGATGGACCTGCACAGCGTCGACGAAGTTCTGGTGCCGCGGACCCGCGCCGAACTCCCCTGTGCCTCACCCGGCATCGGGTTCATCGGTGGCGGCACCTGGCTGTACTCGGAACCGCAGCCGCACCTGACCACCCTTGTCGACCTTGCGGGCTTCGACTGGGAAGCTGTGGCGGTCGGCGATCTCGGTCTCGAGATCGCGGCCACCTGCACCATCGAGGAACTGTGCCGCGCCGAACTTCCCGCATCCTGGCGCGCC
Source organism: Rhodococcus sp. MPR-R1B (assembly GCF_058793255.1). Taxonomy (NCBI): domain Bacteria; kingdom Bacillati; phylum Actinomycetota; class Actinomycetes; order Mycobacteriales; family Nocardiaceae; genus Rhodococcus; species Rhodococcus sp. MPR-R1B. Next base: position 23,227 of record NZ_JBXAFO010000037.1, on the reverse strand, counting down.
GCAGCGCTGTTCCAACACTGCGCTGACGCACTACTCGCATCGTGGAAGGTGTTGCGATACGCGACAGTCGGCGGCAACATCGCGCTCTCCTTCCCGGCCGGAGCGATGACGACTCTGTGTACCGCTCTCGATGCCGAACTGACGATCTGGCGTCCGGACGGTACCGAATACTCCTTCCCCGTAGTCGATTTCGTTATCGACGATTCTCGAAACGTACTCAGGTCCGGCGAAATCATCCGCAGTATCCGGATTCCCGTGCATGCATTGACTGCACGTACCGCGATGCGAAAGCTGGCTCAGACGTCACTCGGGCGATCGGCCGTAGCCGTGGCCGGACGCTGCGGCGCCGACGGTTTCACGCTGGCGATCACCGCCGCGACCCGCCGTCCGTACGCTCTCAAATTCGACGAACTCCCCGACGCCACAGCACTTGCGGATGCGTTGCGCAGCAGGATTCCGGAAGACGCCTACTTCACCGATGTCCATGGAACTGCGCCGTGGCGGAAGGCGATGACCGAGCTTCTTGCCGAAGAAATCCGAGGTGAACTGGAATGAAGTACTCGGTGGACGGAGTTCCGCGCGACGACCAGCCCCGCCCAGGACAGTGCCTGCGAACCTTCCTCCGCGAGCACGGAGCGAACTCCGTCAAGAAGGGGTGCGATGCCGGAGACTGCGGCGCCTGCTCGGTGCTGGTCGACGGACACCCCACCCATTCGTGCATATTTCCCGCCCATCGCATCGACGGCCGCGACGTCGTCACCGCCTCCGGTCTCGGAACACCGGAGAAACTTCACCCCATTCAACAGGCATTCGTGGACGCGGGCGGATTCCAATGTGGTTTCTGTACAGCGGGAATGGTAGTCACCGCATCAGCGTTGTCGGTCGAGCAAAAATCCGATCTCGCGTGCTCGATGAAAGGTAACCTGTGCCGCTGCACCGGTTATCGGTCCATTCGTGACGCTCTCGCCGGTACATCCAATACGGAGACTGCCAAAATAGGCGGGGCACAAGGGCGTTCGATCGCAGCACCGGCGTCCGCGCGCATCGTCGCGGGAACCGAGCAGTACACCATGGACTTCTCCCCGGGTGAGAAGCCGGTCGACCTGCTTCACGTCGCAGTACTCGGCAGTCCGCACGCACACGCACACATAACGCGGATAGACACGGCAGCAGCCGAAGCGGCGCCGGGCGTCGCCGCGGTCCTCACTTTTCATGACAGTCCGGACGTGCTGTTCTCGACCGCCCGGCACGAGGACCGCAACGACGATCCGGACGACACGCGCGTGTTCGACAGCACCCTCCGTTTCCGCGGCCAGCGCGTAGCCGCGGTCATCGCCGAAACCCCGACGCAGGCGGAACGTGCACTCTCGCTGATCGAAGTCGACTACGAGGTACGCGACGCGGTATTCGAACCAGATCTGGCGCGTTCCCCCGGCGCTCCACTCCTGCACGGCGACAAGGACGAGAGCTCGCGGATCGCCGAGGCCCCCCGCAACGTGGTTGCCGCGCTTCACGATGGCGTCGGCGATCTGGACCGTGCGCTCGCGGATGCGACTGCAGTCGTCGAAGGTAAGTGGAAAACTGCGCGAGTCCAGCACGTGGCCTTGGAAACTCACGGCGCAGTGGGGTGGCTCGACGAGGAGGGCCGTCTCGTCATCAGAAGCAGCACACAGGTGCCGTTTCTGGTTCGGGACGAATTGGCCCACATCTTCGATCTCGATCGCAGCCGAATCCGGGTGTTCGCAAAACGGGTAGGCGGGGGTTTCGGCGGGAAGCAGGAACTACTCACCGAGGATCTGGTCGCACTGGCCGTCTTGAAGACCGGCAAGCCCGTAGCCTACGAGTTCAGCCGAAGCGATCAGTTCACCATCGCACCGTCACGGCATCCGATGCGAGTATCGGTGCGTGCGGGCGCCGACGCCGACGGAACTCTCACTGCGCTCGCTATCGACGTCCTTTCCGACGCGGGGGCGTACGGGAACCATTCGATCGGAGTCATGTTCCATGGGTGCGCCGAATCCATGGCGGTCTATCGCGCTGCGACCAAACGCGTAGACGCCGAAGCGGTCTACACGAACAACGTTCCCTCCGGGGCCTTTCGTGGTTACGGGCTCGGCCAGATCATCTTCGCCGTCGAGTCGGCCATGGATCAGCTCGCGGATCGTCTCGGCATGGACCCCTTCGAGTTTCGGCGGCGCAACGTCGTCGTTCCCGGAGACGATTTTGTCGACTGGCACGTCGAAGACGGTGATCTCGAATTCGGCAGCTACGGACTGGACCAGTGCATCGACCTCGTCGACAGTGCACTGTCGAGCGGGCGCGGAGAGGCTGCACCGGCTGGGTCGCGTTGGCAGATCGGTCGGGGCATGGCAATTGCCATGATCGCGACGATCCCGCCGCGTGGTCACTTCTCCGACACCACCGTCGCACTCGAGGCCGACGGTCGGTACGTCGTGAACATCGGCACCGCTGAGTTCGGCAACGGAACCACTACGATTCACCAACAGATCGCGGCCACCGAATTGCGGACGACAGTCGATCGCATCACGATTGTTCAATCCGACACCGATGCCGGCGGATACGACACCGGAGCGTTCGGGTCGACGGGAACGGTGGTCGCCGGAAAGGCGCTCCTGATCGCCTGCGAGCGCCTTCGCGAGCGGATACTGACCCGTGCGGTGCGATCGAGCGGTCGCGGCGCGCAGATCGACGACCTTTCGCCGGACGGTGTCGAAACGTCCCACGGTTGCCTCGATTTCGCGACGCTACTCGAAGGTGGCCCGCTCGCCGCTGACGGTCGCCACGACGGGACACCGCGCTCGGTCTCGTTCAACGTTCACGGTTTTCGCGTTGCCGTCGACACGAACACCGGCCGGGTGAAGATCCTGCAGTCGGTTCAGGCCGCCGATGCCGGCACCGTCATGAACCCGGCACAACTGCGCGGGCAGGTGGAAGGCGGTGTGGGACAAGCGCTCGGCGCTGCGCTGTCGGAGGAGATCGTCATCGAAGAAGGTCGGGTGATCAATCCGCAGTTGCGCAATTATCACGTTCCCCAGATCGGGGATCTGCCGATCACCGAAGTACTGTTTGCCGACACGTACGACAAGCTCGGGCCTTTCGGCGCGAAATCGATGAGTGAGGCCCCCTTCAATCCTGTAGCACCGGCGTTGGCAAACGCGATTGCCAACGCGTGTGGAGTGCGTATGTACTCCACACCGATGACACCGGATCGAGTGTGGGAACAGCTACAGAGGCCCTAGGTCTCGCGTGCGAGCACGCGCTCGACCGCGTCGACCGCGTCGTCCAGCTCACTGGTGGTCACCGTCAGCGCGGGCCGGAATCTGATTCCCCTCTTCCCGGTAGGCAGTATCATCACGTGCTCGTCTTCACGCAGTCGCTGTACGACGCGATCGCGAAGGTCACTGTCTTCCAGAGTGATCGCGCACATGAGGCCACGACCGCGCGGCTCGGTTGCCGCCGCGTACCGCCCGCAGACTTCGGTCAACCGGGCAAGGAGATGCGCACCCGTGAATCGCACGCGGTCGATCAGTCGGTCCTGCTCGACGACTTCGAGTATCCGCCGGGCACGAACCATGTCGGTGAGGTTGCCACCCCACGTCGAATTGATCCGAGAACTGACGTGAAACACGTTGTCATGCACTTCATCCACGCGCCCGCCGGCCATGATTCCGCACACCTGCGTTTTCTTGCCGAACGCCACCACATCCGGACTCAGACCCAATTGTTGGTAGGCCCAGGCAGTTCCGGTGATTCCGCAACCGGTCTGTACTTCGTCGAGAATGAAGAGGGCGTCGTTTTCGTGGCACAACTCCTGCATCGCCTGCAGAAATTCCGGCCTGAGGTGATGGTCGCCGCCCTCGCCCTGGATCGGCTCGGCGATGAAACAGGCAATGTCGTCGGGGTTGTCGGCGAAAGCTCGGCGCGCTTGATCGAGAGCTTGCCTCTCCGCAGCTTCGACATCGCGGCCGTCTGCCAGGTACGGCGAGTCGATACGTGGCCAGTCGAACTTGGGGAATCGCGCGACCTTGCCCGGTTCGGTGTTGGTGAGCGACATCGTGTAGCCACTGCGGCCGTGAAAAGCCTCGGTCAGGTGCAGGACCTTTGTCCCCAGATCTGCTGACAACCCACGGCTTTCGTTCCACCGACTCTTCCAGTCGAAGGCAACCTTGAGTGCATTTTCCACCGCCAGGGCTCCGCCGTCGACGAAGAACAAGTGTGGGAGTGCCGAATCCCCCAGTACCCGAGCGAAAGCCGCAACGAAGCGCGCCATGGGTTCGGTGTAGATGTCGGAGTTACTCGGCTTGTTGGAGGCCACGACAGCCAACTCCTGTTGAAACTCCTCGTCGCCTGTGATCGCAGGGTGATTCATACCCAGGGCCGAAGAGCCGAAGAAACCGAACATGTCCAGATACTCGGTTCCGTCTCGCAGGTCACGGAGATAGGAACCCCGCGACCCTTCGACGTCGAGAATCAGATCGAATCCGTCGACGAGGATGCTGGCCTTCAACACGTCGTAGACCGGAAAGAGCGCACTGTCACCGAAGTCTCGCATCGCAGTACTCATACGCGAAGGCTATGTCAATTTTCCGGGAGTGTCGATAGAGGACCGTAAAAGTTATTGAACAAGCGTCATTCGTCGTAAAAAGTTTGTAGGATGATGGTGCTTCGTGTGTTGACGTTGGCTGCCGTACGGATCTCCTGCAGCAATCGCTCCAACGCCCGAGGTGACGCCACCCGGACCAGGAGGACGTAGCTTTCGCTCCCGGCTACCGAGTGACACGAGACGACCGCCGGCAGATGACGCAAGCGGGCAGGCGCATCGTCGGGCTGCGAGGGATCGAGAGGAGTGATGGCGACAAATGCGGACAGATTGTGACCGAGTGCCTCCGGATCGATCTTCGCGGAGTACCCACGGATCACCTTGCGAGATTCCAAACGACGCACTCGCGACTGGACTGCGGAGATCGAGAGTCCAGCCTTTTCAGCAAGACTCGCGAGAGTGGCACGGCCGTCCAAGACCAATTCACGCATCAAGAGTCGATCGGTTTCGTCGACCGGAACACCGGCAACGTCACTGGTTTCTGTTTCTCGCACCTGCGCAGGCTAACGCAATCGGACATTCGTATGGTTGAAACCTGGGAGCTACGTGCACGGTTCGCAGCGGCCCTCGCCAAGATGTATGGCGACGAGGTCCCCGCTTACAACACCTTGGTAGATGTAACGATGCAGGTGAACCGTGATTTTGCCGCCGAACATCCGGATTCTGCGGAGCGCCTGGGCAGCCTGGCGAGAGTCAGCGCCGAGCGTCACGGCGCCATCAGACTGGGGACTCTCGACGAACTACGTGACGTAGCCACCGTCTTCGGCGGATTCGGTATGTTTCCGGTCGGCTATTACGACCTCCGGCTCACCGACTCCCCCATTCCCGTTGTCTCGACGGCATTTCGCCCCACCGATCCCGCCGAACTCGCCCGGAACCCGTTCCGCGTTTTCACCTCGGTGCTGACCAGTTCCGATTCCAGGTTCTTCGACACCGACCTCGAGCGTCGGATCACCGGGTTTCTGCGTCGCCGGACCCTGTTCTCTCCCGAACTTCTGCAGTGGGCACGTCAATCGAGTCGCGAGGGCGGCCTGACGGAGCCCGAGGCGACACAGTTCGTCGATGCAGCGACCTCGGCGTTTCGGCTCGGCACCGATCCCATCGACGCGGGCTGGTACCGCGAACTCGCCGCAATCTCGCCTGTCGCTGCAGACATTGCGGGGCAGGGCTCGACCCACGTCAATCACCTCACCCCGCGAGTGCTCGACATCGACGAGTTGTACCGCCGCATGACCGAGCGCGGTATCACCATGATCGACCGCATCCAAGGCCCGCCGAGATGGAGCGGACCACCACTACTTCTGCGGCAGACGTCGTTTCGTGCATTGGCCGAAGACAGACTCTTCCGTCAGCACGACGGATCGGTCACCACTGAGCCCGTCCGCGTCAGATTCGGCGAGGTGGAGGCACGCGGAATCGCGTTGACCCGCAGCGGGCGAGTGATCTACGACCGACTGATCGCCACGCCCGAGGACGCCGATTGGGACAGCGAATTTCCGCACTCCGAAAGCGAACTCGATGCCGCGGGGTTGGCGTACTTCACGTACCGAAACGAAGGAACTGTTGTCGTCCGCGACCCGATCGTCTACGAGGACTTCCTACCTGCCTCCGCGGCCGGGATCTTCGCATCCAATCTCGATTCCGTGACCGGATTCGTTTCCGATGCGCCCGGCGCCGAATACGGGCAGGATCGATTGGAGGGCGCCATCGACCGCACCATCGAAGATCCGTTCGAGCTGTACCGCGCACAACAAGAGGCGTCACGTGCCGTGCTGCCTCCCGCCCACAACAACAGAGGACTCCCCAGTGAACCTGCCTGATTCTTCGAGCCTCGCCGATCGCGCCGAAAGCGCCCTTGCCGCGTGCGGTGTCGAGTGGCCCGCCGGCGACCTGAGCGCACGAACCCCCATCACCGGTACGCAACTGCGTACCGTTCGGCAGCACTCCGGTAGAGAAGTCGACGACGCCGTCGACGCGGCGCATCGCGCGTTCCTCACCTGGCGCACCGTCCCCGCTCCGGCGCGCGGCGCGGTCGTACGCCGGCTGGGCAGCCTACTGACCGAGCACAAGGATGACCTCGCGGAAATCGTGACGTTGGAGGCCGGGAAGGTCACCTCGGAGGCTCTCGGCGAGGTACAGGAGATGATCGACATCTGCGAGTTCGCCGTCGGTCTCTCCCGGCAGCTCTACGGACGCACCATGCCGTCCGAGCGTCCCGGACACCGGTTGACGGAAACGTGGCACCCTCTCGGCGTTGTCGGAGTCATCTCCGCGTTCAACTTTCCCGTCGCGGTGTGGTCGTGGAATACCGCCATTGCTCTCGTGTGCGGCGACGCCGTCGTCTGGAAGCCTTCGGAAACCACTCCGTTGACCGCGCTGGCATGTGACGCGCTCCTGCGACGTGCGCTCGCGGATTGTCAAGCACCGATCGACGTTCACCAGTTGGTCGTCGGCGGACGTGACGTCGGTGAGGCTCTCGTGGACAACCCACTCGTGGCCTTGGTCAGCGCCACCGGTTCCGTGAGGATGGGCCGCGCCGTGGCTCCGCGGGTCGCCGAGCGCTTCGGACGAAGTCTCCTGGAGCTGGGTGGAAACAACGCCGCAGTCGTCACGCCGTCGGCGGATCTCGAGCTTGCCGTGCGCGGAATTGTCTTCTCCGCCGCTGGAACTGCCGGGCAGCGCTGCACCTCACTGCGCCGGCTCATCGTTCACGAGTCGATCGCCGACAACGTCGTCGACCGCGTTGCGTCCGCGTACGCGCAACTCCAGGTCGGTAGTCCCTTCGATTCCGGTGTTCTGGTCGGGCCGCTGATCAACGAAGCCGCGTTCGAGACGATGCAGAAATCGCTCTCGGCCGCACGCGCGGATGGCGGAACTGTGGTGTGTGGCGGGGACCGCGTCGGCGATTCCGGGTTCTACGTGACGCCCGCTCTCGTTCGTATGCCAGCACAGACCGAGGTGGTACGAGCGGAGACTTTTGCACCCATCCTCTATGTCTTGACCTACACCGATTTCGACGACGCCATTGCGCTGCACAACGGCGTACCTCAAGGACTTTCGTCCTCGATCTTTACACTCGACCAGCGAGAAGCAGAGCGCTTCCTCGCCGCCGACGGCTCCGATTGCGGCATCGCGAACGTGAACATCGGAACGTCCGGTGCGGAGATCGGCGGCGCATTCGGCGGGGAGAAGGAGACTGGCGGCGGACGCGAGTCGGGTTCGGATTCGTGGAAGGCATACATGCGCCGAGCCACCAATACCGTCAATTACTCGGACCAGCTTCCGCTGGCTCAAGGGGTCGAGTTCGGCTGAACACCTGCCGGGCGAAATCGGTGATCGCGTCGATCAACTCCGGGAGCGCCGACAACTGCGGTGCATGGTCGGTGCCCAGGCTGACCACCTGGGCACCGGGGACAAGTCTCTGCATGGCGCGTTGAGCCTCGATCGGCACGGTTCGATCCAGCGTGCATTCGACATACAACCTCGGCACGGTTCCGAATCGCTCTTCCGTCCAGACAGGTGCCATCAGGCGGGCTGACTCCAGTTGTGGAACGAGCATGCGCGCGGCGAAGATCGCATCAGCCTCCGGCGCTTCGTGGAAGAACACAGCGGCACCGGCTTCGGGCGGTACCACCGTCGCATCCCCGTCGGCGGTGGGGACCAACCAACGTGAGATCCCGACCGGACTTTCCAGACCGAGTTCGACGCAGAGCATCCCGAAGTCCGTCTGCGATGGAAGCATCATCCCTGCGACGTACACAAGACCCGTTACCCGCGAAGGCAGCAACTCAGCCACCTGTGAGGCCACGATGCCACCGCCGGAGTGACCGACGAGGGCGCACTGCCCGTCCAAGGACTCGACAACTGCCACAACATGTTCGGCAACGACATCGAGATCGATCACGTCGTCTGAGTTCCAACTTCCCGAGCCGGGAAGCTCCACCACAACAGGATTGAAGCCGGCCGATTTCAGTGGGCCACACACACGATCCCAGACCCAACCGCCGGCCCATGCTCCGTGGATCAGGACGATGTTCCGTGCACTCACTGCTTGACCTCGAGCTCTGCAGCCGAAAGTACCCGAGCCGCCTCACGACCTGCGGCGGCGTTGGACTTCCCCTGCCTCGACCCGGCCAATTTGGCCTTGATGTGATCGCGAACGGTAATGGGTTCGTACTCCAAGCCGGAGTCGTCCTGAAAACTCGGCAAGGTCGCAATCACCGCGTCGACGTTTCCGTCATGGAAGAAGGCCGCCGATCGCCGGCGCTTGATGGTGCCGTTCACCACCGGAGGCGCAACTCGGTGCAGCGTGGACATCCACCTGTCGTTGGTCAGTCGCGCGGTGAGATCCCCGAGGTTGACCAGTAGCGCGCCGTCGTGCGGCCAGACATCGTGCCAGCGTCGGTCGCTCCCGAGTACTTGCAAACCTTCGACCTGATCCGCCCACAGCACGGTGACCAGCCCGAAATCGGTATGTTCGCCCATCCCCTTCAACTCACCGTCCAACGTCACCGTCCCTTCGGGTAACGCGTAGTTGTTCATCCGCAGTACGTCGATGGAGTGGTCGGTGATCGACTCGAAGAATCCTGGGGTCAGCCCGAGCGCGTCTTCGAAAATGGTGGTCAGTGTGCGTGCCACCCGCTCGCCATGGGCGTAGTAATTCTCCACCCGCTCCGTGAAACCAGACACTGCGGGCCACAGGTTGATTCCGTAATCGTCCTCCGACAGTTCGAGTTCGGTGAATGATCGGGCTTCGGTTCCGACGTTGAAGGCCTCGAAAAAGTCGTTCATTCTGGTCGCGGATTCGACGCCGAGGCTCAGGCTCAGCGACTCGCTCTTGGGCGGGCTGTACCCACGATTCGCGCCCTCGATTCGGTAGCCCGACTTCGTCTCCATCGGCAGCCCGAAGAAGTCGTCCATCGCTTCGGCGAGGCCGGAAGAAACAGCGGCCGGAACACCGTGGCCCCGAATCTGCATGAAACCTACAGTCCGACAAGCATGGTCGACTTCGGCAGCCACTCGCGCCTTGTCCTGGTCGGCACCACCGAGCACGTAAGGCGAGATGTCGACGACGGGCACTTCGAAGGGATCAGACTGGGACTGTGACACTGGCGTCTCCTGCAGAGCTGGTGGCGGGTTCAGATTTTGCAGTGGCATGGAGGCTCTCTCGCGATCGCCTCGCGAGTTCACCGAGTCGGGTGTGATTGAACAGCAGATTGAGCGAAAAGGCCGAGGCCGCAGCCAAGGTGATGCCGCTACCGAGGAGGATCTGAGCCGAGGAGGGGAATCGCTCGAACATCCCCTCCGCAAATTCCGGAAGAATACCGATCCCCACCGATACAGCGGCGATCGTGGTGTTGATCGGGTCGCTGAGATCGACCTTGCGCAGCGTGTTGATTCCGACCACGGCGACAGTGGAGAACAAGATGATTCCGACACCGCCGACCACCGGATCAGGCAGGGCTGCAACCACTTCACCCATTCGCGGGATGAGGCCGAGGACGATCAGAATGGCACCGCTGGTAGCGGTCACGTACCGGCTGTACACCCGGGTCGTGGCAACGGCGCCGACATTCTGCGAGAAAACGGTGTCGACAAAGGCATTGAAGATTCCGCCCAGAACTCCCGACATCCCGTCGGCCACCAGCCCTCGTGCGAGATCTGCTTTCTTCAAAGGCTTTCCGGTGATCTCGCTGACCGCCAGCATGCTCGCCGTCGACTCTGCGAAGACGACTGCCATGACGATACTCATCGCCACCACGGCGGTGACGGGAAACTCCGGAGCGCCGAAGTGGAACGGCATCGGGAAGCCCACCCAGGCCGAGCCGCCGACGCCACTCAGATCGATCAGGCCCATCGGGATGGCGATCACGGTGCCGATCACAAGCGCCATCAGTACACCGAGCTGCGTCCACATCCCGCGGCCGAGGCAGATGAAGGCCACCGCGACCACAACGACTGCGGCAGCCAGCGCCAGATTCTTCGGGTCGGCGAACGACGGGGAGGTGGGGTCGTTTCCGACGATCAGTCCTCCTGCGACACCGATCAACGAGATGCCGATCACTGTGAGGACGACGCCGGTAACCAGGGGTGGGAAGTATCGGACGATCTTGGCGAACGGCACGGCCAAGGCAATGCCGACTACGCCACCGACCAGCATGGACCCGTACACCGCCTGCAGGCCGTACTCCTTGGCGATCAGAATCATCGGCGTCAGCCCGGCGAAGGTCGCCCCGCAGACGATCGGCAGCCGGACACCGGCGACCTTCCCGACGCCCAGGCTCTGAATGATCGTGATGATGCCTGCAACGAGCAAGTCCGCGCTGATCAGCATCGCGACTGTGCTGCGGTCCAGCCCTACGGCGGCACCGAAAACCAGCGGAACCGTGATGCAGCCGGTGTACATGATGAGGACGTGCTGAAGAGCAAAAGCAGACTGGCGGGCAAATGGGAGCCGCTGGTCGACAGGATGGATGGCCATGCGCCGATCTCCGTCCGAAGCTGGAAGTGTTTCGTGTACGGGACTATTCAGCACGTCGATAATTTCTTACCGTGGTCGAATTTGTTTCGTCTGTGTAATCAAAACTTTCACCAGAGCACTGCTATCTTCGGCACATGGACGACGACCAGAAGGCGATAGCGACCGCAATCGGGGCTGCCGTGCGGACGGCGCGAAAAGAAGCCGGACTGACGTTGCGCGAGGTTGCCGTGAAGTCGGGCTTGTCCCAGCCCTTCCTGAGCCAGACCGAAAACGGCCACGCAGTACCCAGTGTCATGAACCTTCATCGCCTCGCGCAATCGCTCGGCACCACGGCGCACGCACTCTTGGCACAGGGTGAGCGAACTCCGTCCAGCCTCGTCCGCGCCGGCGAGGGGCGAACCTTCGAACTGGCACACGATTCGGTGATTCGATTCTGCTCCACCGGCTCACGGACCATGGAACCCAACGAGATCACGGCAGCACCTCATTCCGAGGCAGGTGAGCACACCGAGCACGCCGGCGAAGAGTTCATTCATGTTCTCGAAGGATCTGTCGAGGTCGAGGTGGGACTGGACGAGCATCACGTTCTTCACGTAGGCGACACCCTCCTCTACACCTCGACCATCCCGCACCGGTGGTTCAATCGCACCGATGCGGTCGCGAGGTTCCTCATCGTGAGTTCGCCGCCCTCGTTCTAGATGCGCGGCTGTAGTTCCACACCACAACCCCCCGCTCACGGCTTACCCTGACAGCGTGACCATGTGGCCGGAACTTGCGCGCGAAATCGCCGATACCGTTCTGTTTCCCGTCGCCGACAGCGTCGACGCCGACGGAGAAATCCCCAGCAGCCATTTCGACGCGCTCGCCGCCGACGGCTTCTACGGCATCGCCGCCCTCGGTGAGGGTGGCCCCAGCAGCGAAGAACTGGTCGAGGTCCTCGAAACCTTGTGCGGCGGTTGCCTCGCGACGACGTTCACCTGGATGCAGCATCACGGCGTCGTCGGAGCCCTGGCGGCGAGTCCCAATGCACCTCTGCGCGAACAATACTGGGACGGTCTGGTTTCCGGCATGATTCGCGGTGGGGTTGCCTATGCCGGCGCCATCCCCCGCCCACCGCTCCTGTGGGCGAAGCGGGTGAACGACGGCTACGTCCTCGACGGGATCGCCCCCTTCGTCACCGGTTGGGGCATCGTCGATGTTCTCTTGGTGTCGGCGCGCGACGAGTTCGACAATTCCATCGTTCATTCCGTCGTACCGGTGGGCGAGGCCCCGGGTCTGACGATCGAGGAGCTTCCACTGATCGCGGCGCGCGGGAGCAACACCGTCCGAATCGTGTTCGACGCTTTCGAAATTCCCGATACCGACGTCTGTGCTGTCGTCAGCGACGAACAATTCCAGAGCACCCAGCTCCCCGGCTTGTGGCTCAACGGCGCGATGGCCATGGGCATCACCCGCCGCGCTGTCACCGAACTTGCGGATCTGGGAGTCGACACCGACGCGTTCGAGGAACAAGCCACCCGGGCGCGCGCCGATCTCGATGCAGCACTGCGCGACGGCGGCGACATGTCGGCCGCCCGCGCCCGAGCGTCGGAACTTGCGATACGCGCGTCGGCCGCACTCGTGACTGCGACCGGAAGCCGCGCTCTGGTCGGCAGCAACACCCCCGAGCGGCTCATGCGTGAAGCCACCTTCACTCTTGTCGCGGCTGGTCGCCCGGAGATCAAAACAGCTCTCGTGGAACGACTCAGCGGATACTGAGTACGCACGGATGTACTCGATTACGCTGGGGCTCATGACCAGTGGAGAACCAGTACTCATCCCGGCCGGAACCGTGTTCACGCCGGAGGACCTGACGTTCTATGCCGATCGCGACTCCCGCAGTCTCGACGACGCCATCGCCGAAGCCGACCTTCTTGTCAGTTGCCCACACTCGGGTTCCGCGATTCCAGCAGAACTCTCACGTTTTCTCGCACCCGAGTTCACACAGCGGCTGCAGTTCGACTTCACCGACATGTCCACCAGTCCCATCGTGCGCCGTTGGGCCGAAATCGATTCGCGCATCGTGTACGTGGAGAATCCGCACCCTCGCATGATTCGCGATCCCAACCGTGCGAAGCCCGAAAACCTGGAAGCGTCACTGCGCGAGGCCTTCGCCCGCGTCCACGAGGCCGGTGCCGGCAACAAAGCGGACCTCACCGGTGTCGACGCAGTTCGCCCTGTCACCTTCTCGTTCTACCCCCTGCTGCTCGAGCCGACCGACGACGCGGGTTGGAAGGACCTCGCCGAGACCTTCACCGAGACAGCTGAACACGGTTTGGGCGTCTACGAGAGAACTCGCGACGCACTGATCGAAGCCATGGTGGCGAAGAGCTTCGAACTCGGTCGATCGTTCACGACCTTGTCGTTCCACGACACGATGAACCACACCACCCGGCAGGACGGCGCCGTCAATGTCGAACGGCCGGAAGCAGATCGGCTCCCCGACGTCGTCGCGCTCTCCAATCGTGGCGACCACGACGGCAATCGACGCGGCGACAATCCCGTGACGATGGATCCGGAGCTCATTCGCACACTTGCGATCTCACATCGCAAGGGATTTCAGGTCGACGATCCGGATGCCGTCGCTCTCAATCAGCCGTACCTCGGCAGTTTCGAAATCATTCGAGCCGGAGCCAGATTCGCCGAATTGAGCGCCCGCGCCGCCGAAGCCGGGATCACGTTGAGCGCGGTTCAGGCCGAATTCAAACGAGAATTCCTACTGGGAGACGAACTGGCCGCCTACATCATGGAACCCGGCGTCGACTGGCCTACACCCGACGCCGAACGGGTGGACCAGCTCGCCCACGCGTGCAAGGCGAGCTGGGACCACTACCGCAACAGCTGACTCAGCGCTGTCACTCAGGGCTGACTCAGTCGCAATACTCAACCGAGCACCACTCCGAACAACGCGCCGGCCGCAATCGTCGTGACGGCCAAGATGATGGTCGGCAGGAAGAACGAGTGGTCGACGAGCTTGGAACCGAGCTTCGTGCTGCCCGAGAGGTCGAAGTTCGCAGCCGCGATCTGCGAACCGTTTGTCGGCAACAGGTAGACGCCGGCAAACGCTCCGGCCCACATTCCGCTCACCAGACCGGGTGCAATCCCGGCAGCGAGACCGATCGGCACGATGGTCCTCGTAGCGGTCGACTGACTGGTCGTCAGTACACAGACCAGGAAGACACCGAGCGCGAAGATCCACGGCGCGGCGTTGACCCAGTCGCCGACGGTGCTCGTGATCAGCTCGGAATGGGCGCTGATGAACGTGTCCGTCAGCCATGCCAGACCGAACAGCGCGATGGCCGAGACCATACCGGCACGGAACACCGTCGACGACGGCACGTCGGCGACATTCGGGCGGCACACCAGCAGGATCAACGTACCCACGACGAACATCAGCATTTCGATGATCGGTGTCATCCCCATCGGAGTACCGTCGGCAGCTTCGGGACGAATCCCCTTGAACAGGCCGAAGATCACGATAGCCAGGACGCCGGCCAGGAAGATCAGTGCCGCGTTTCGTCCGGTCTTCGTCGAGACGAGTTCGGTCTTGGAGGCTGCACCAGGTCCGGCCAATTCGCCCGACTTCATCTTCGCCTGTATCTCCGGGTCGTCGTCGAGATCTTTGCCGAGTCGGTTGACCGCGATTGAGGAAAGGACGATGCCGACAACAGCAGCCGGGAAGGTGATCTTGATGATGTCGATGAGTTCGAAATCGTAGGGCGGCACGTCGGTCAGCGTGACCATTGCCGCCATTGCCGCGGACACCGGACTACACGCGAGCGCTACACCGGTCGAGACAACTGACAGCGACAGCGGTCGTGACGGCCGCACACCGTTCTTGTACGAGACGTCGTAGATGACGGGGAGCAGCGGGTAGAGGATGTTGGACGTGCCGGCACCGACCGAGAACAGGAATGACACCAACGGCGCGATCAGCGTGATCTGTTTCGGGCGAGATTCGATCAACTTGGCCGCGATGGTGACCATCCAGTCGATACCACCGGCCGCCTGCATCATCGACGACGCAAGGACGACGGACAGGACGATGAGGAGAGCGTCGACCGGCGGACTGCCGACGTCCTCTCCGAAGACGAACACGAGGACGGCAACACCTGCGCCGCCCCACAGACCGAGAGCGACACCGCTCGATCTGGTACCCATGACAATCGCCCCGAGCACTACCGCCAGCTCGAGGACAATCTTGACTGCTTCCATCAGGCACTCGCCTTCTCGATAACAAGAGAATCGCTATAACAGGGCAAATAGTATGCTCTGCGCTTCGGCTGCAGGCACGAACACGCTGTCGGTGGGAAGGGGCAATATGGTGGTCGTGACCAACGTCCTCGGTAGGTTCTCGCCCGCCACACGCGAGTGGTTCGGCGGCGCTTTCAGCGCTCCGACTGCTGCGCAGCTCGGCGCCTGGGAATCCATCGCGAGTGGCTCTCACACACTTGTCGTCGCGCCCACCGGCTCCGGCAAGACATTGTCGGCGTTCCTGTGGGCGCTCGATCAACTCGCCGCCAAGGACGAAGGCGAACGCGCCACCAAAGTCCTCTACATTTCGCCGCTCAAAGCGCTGGGTGTGGACGTCGAGCGGAACCTTCGCGCGCCGCTGGTCGGCATCACGCAGACGGCGAAGCGTCTAGGCCTCACTCCGCCCGAGATCACCGTCGGTGTCCGTTCCGGTGATACGTCCCAGGCCGATCGGCGCTCGTTGATCAAACGACCCCCGGACATCCTGATCACCACGCCTGAGTCGTTGTTCCTGATGCTCACCTCCGCTGCCCGGGAAACACTGGTCGGTGTCGACACCGTGATCGTCGACGAGGTTCACGCGGTGGCGGGCACCAAGCGCGGCTCTCACCTCGCGCTCTCACTGGAACGCCTGGACGGCTTGCTCGAGCGTCCGGCGCAACGCATCGGATTGTCGGCCACTGTCCGTCCGCACGAGGAGATCGGGCGGTTCCTCGCCGGTTCGGCACCCATCCGGATCGTGGCACCGCCTGCCGCCAAGACCTTCGACCTCACGGTCCGTGTTCCCGTCGAGGACATGACCGAACTGGGGATCGCGACGCCGGACGACGGTTCCGAATCTCCCACCCCGCAAGCCGGTTCGATCTGGCCCCACGTCGAGGAACAGATCGTCGACCTCGTTCTCGACCACCGATCGTCCATCGTGTTCGCCAACTCTCGCCGCCTCGCCGAACGATTGACAGCCAGGCTCAACGAGATTCATGCAGAACGCATCGGTCTGGCCGTCGAGAAAACATCTCGCCCGCCCGCGCAGATCGGGGCTCCCACCGAGGTCAACTACGGCGCCGAACCCCTCCTTGCTCGCGCCCACCACGGATCGGTCAGCAAAGACCAGCGAGCCCTCATCGAAGACGACCTCAAATCGGGTCGATTGCGATGCGTCGTCGCCACCAGCAGCCTCGAACTCGGAATCGACATGGGCGCCGTCGACTTGGTCATCCAGGTGGAGGCACCGCCTTCTGTTGCCAGCGGCCTGCAACGTGTCGGTCGCGCCGGCCACCAGGTCGGCGAGATATCGCGAGGCGTCGTCTTCCCCAAGCATCGCACCGACCTGATTCATTGCGCGGTGACCGTCGAGCGCATGGTCGAAGGCAAGATCGAAGCGATGGCCGTTCCGGCCAATCCCCTCGACATCCTCGCTCAGCAAACTGTTGCGGCCACCGCTCTCGAACCGATCGACGTCGACGACTGGTTCGAGACGGTGCGCCGAAGCGGTTCCTTTGCAACGCTTCCCCGTTCGGCGTACGAATCGACTCTGGACTTGCTGGCGGGGCGGTACCCCTCGGACGAGTTCGCCGAATTACGTCCTCGCCTTGTCTGGGATCGTGAGTCCAACACGCTCACGGGCCGCCCGGGTTCGCAGCGTTTGGCCGTCACTTCCGGCGGCGCAATCCCCGACCGCGGCCTCTTCACCGTCTACATGGTTGGCGAGAAAGCGTCCCGCGTCGGCGAACTCGACGAGGAAATGGTCTACGAATCCCGGGTCGGCGACGTCTTTGCGCTCGGCGCCACCAGTTGGCGGATCGAGGAGATCACCTTCGATCGGGTTCTGGTCAGCCCCGCCTACGGCATGCCGGGTCGTTTGCCCTTCTGGCACGGCGACGGACTCGGTCGCCCCGCCGAACTCGGACAGGCGTTGGGACAATTCGTTCGAGAGACCGCGCTGGGTAACGAAGCCGACGTCGTCGAGCGTTGTCGCGTGGGCGGGCTCGATCACAACGCCACAACCAATCTGATCCAACTCGTCGGTGAGCAGAAGAATGCCACCGGGCAGGTGCCGTCAGATCGAACCCTGGTGGTCGAACGCTTCCGCGACGAACTCGGTGACTGGCGTCTGGTGCTGCATTCCCCGTACGGCCAACGGGTTCACGCACCGTGGGCCCTCGCCATCGGGGCGCGCCTGCAGGAACGATACGGCGTCGATTCCAGTCCGACGGCCTCCGACGACGGCATCATCATCCGTCTCCCCGACACCGAGAACGAACCTCCCGGCGCCGAACTGTTCACCTTCGACGTCGAGGACATCGAAGATCTGGTCACCCAAGAGGTGGGCGGCTCCGCGCTCTTCGCTTCCCGATTCCGCGAATGTGCCGCCCGCGCACTGCTTCTCCCCCGCCGCAATCCCGGAAAACGTGCACCACTGTGGCAGCAGCGTCAGCGGTCGGCGCAACTGCTGGACGTCGCCCGCAAGTTCCCGACCTTCCCGATCCTGCTCGAGACCGTACGCGAGTGCTTGCAGGACGTTTACGACCTGCCTGCACTGAAGGAATTGTTCGGCAAGATCGAGAAAAGGCAGATTCGAATCGTCGAGGTGGAGACGGCCTCTCCGTCTCCGTTCGCCAGTGCGCTCCTGTTCAACTACGTGGGTGCGTTCATGTACGAGGGCGACAGCCCCCTCGCCGAGCGACGCGCCGCCGCTTTGTCCTTGGACTCCACGCTGTTGGCCGAACTCCTCGGCCGCGTCGAACTGCGCGAGCTCCTCGACGCCGGAGTGATCGAGCAGGCCGAACGTGAACTGCAACGGCTCGTCCCTGACCGAAAGGCCAAAGACCTCGAGGGTGTTGCCGACCTCCTCCGCATGCTCGGCCCGCTGACCACCGAAGAAGTCACCGAACGCTGTCTCGAGGACCCGGTCTCATGGCTCGAGAAGTTGGTTACGGACAAACGCGCCCTCCACGTCTCGTATGCGGGCGAGAGCTGGTGGACCGTCGTCGAAGATGCAGCGCGGCTTCGCGATGGACTCGGCGTTCCCCTACCCATCGGCGTTCCGGCCGCGTTCATCGAGCCGGTCGATCAACCACTCGACGACCTCCTGAGCCGGTACGCCCGCACCCACGGTCCCTTCACTCTCGCCGACGCGGCTGCACGCTTCGGTCTCGGAGTATCAGTCGCGCGTGACGTTCTCGGTCGGCTCGCGCTCGAAAAGCGGGTCCTGGAAGGTGAATTCCGCCCGTCTGCAACCGGAAGCGAATGGTGCGACGCCGAGGTCCTGCGTCGCTTGCGGCGTCGCTCGCTCGCCGCGGCACGGCAGGAGGTCGAGCCGGTCAGCACCGCGACCCTCGGGCGATTCCTTCCCAGTTGGCAGCACGTGGGCGGCACGCTGCGAGGAATCGACGGTGTTGCAACGGTGGTCGATCAACTTGCCGGCGTCCCGATTCCGGCGTCCGCTCTCGAATCGTTGATCCTGCCGAGCCGAGTTGCCGACTACTCTCCCGCGATGTTGGACGAACTCACGTCGACGGGTGAAGTCCTGTGGTCCGGATCGGGAGCTATCTCGGGCAAGGACGGGTGGGTAGTGCTGCACCCCGCCGACCTGGCACCGATCACGCTCAATTCGCCCGCCGACACCGACGTCTCGGAATTGCAGAAGCGCATCCTCGACCTGCTGTCCGGCGGCGGTGCCTACTTCTTCCGCCAGTTGGTCGACGCGTTGCGAACTACGGAGTCGGCTGCGGACACGGTCGACAGTGCGGTGACGACGGCACTGTGGGAGTTGGTGTGGCTCGGACACATCGGTAACGACACCGTTGCACCGCTGCGCGCACTTCTCTCCGACACCACCAGAACAACAACCAGTCACCGATCGCCTCGCCGTGTTCCGCGGGCCCGTCCGTACCGCGGAATGGCCCGCGCTTCCACGCCCGCGCGCACGGGACCGGCAACTGCCTCCGGTCGGTGGTTCCAGCTGCCAGGTATCGAACCTGACCCCACTATCCGGGCGCACGCCACGGCTGATCTGCTGCTCGAACGATACGGCGTCGTCACCCGCGGTTCGGTGATGAGCGAGAACGTGCCGGGCGGTTTCGCGTTGATCTACAAGGTACTGAGCACGTTCGAGGACAACGGGCGCGCTCGACGCGGATACTTCGTGGACACCCTGGGCGGCGCTCAATTCTCCACGCCTCCCGTGGTGGACCGCTTGCGGACGTTCGGTGATTCCATCGAGGGGCGCCACACCTCCTCGGCTGCAGTCACTCTCGCGGCGTGCGACCCGGCAAACCCGTACGGCGCGGCGCTGCCGTGGCCGGCGTCGGGGGGCGAAGAGTCACCAGGACACCGACCCGGACGAAAAGCCGGCGCACTGGTAGTTCTGGTGGAGGGTGAGTTGGTTCTGTTCGTCGAGCGCGGCGGTCGCACGATCCTGACATTCACCGACGACGGCGGAACGTTGCGCCTGGCAGCACTGTCACTTGCTCAGAAGGTGACTTCTCGCGCCATCGACAAGTTGGTAGTGGAGAAGGTCGACGGAGAGACCATCCACGGCAACGATTTTGCTCCGGTCCTGGTCGAAGCCGGCTTCGCGGCCACCCCTCGCGGATTCCGGTTGCGGTCATGAGGATTGGGGTCATGATGATTGAGATCGTGGAAGTTGAGATCCTGAAGTGTGGGTGCGGCGACCATGCCTGAGGGCGATACCGTGTGGCGGGCCGCCAATGAACTGCGCGCTGCCCTGGCCGAGAAGGTACTCACCACTTGCGATGTCCGCGTTCCTCGCTATGCCACCGTGGATCTGTCGGGTCATCGTGTGGATTCCGTCGCCAGCCGCGGAAAGCATCTGCTGATCCGCGTGGGCGAAGCGTCCATTCACACGCATCTGAAGATGGAGGGTCAGTGGCAGATTTATCGCCCCGGCGAGCGCTGGCGCAGACCCTCCCACCAAGCGCGCATAATCTTGGCCACCGAAGACTCTGTAGCAGTGGGCTTTTCACTGGGAATCACCGAGATCCTCGAACTGGGGCAGGAACAGGAGGCCGTCGGGCACCTCGGACCGGACCTGCTCGGGACCGATTGGGACAATTCCGTGGCCGTCGAGAATCTTCGCGCTGCAGACTCCGTACCGATCGGAATCGCGCTCCTGGATCAGCGCGTGATGGCCGGACTGGGCAACGTGTACCGCAACGAGATCTGCTTCCTACGAGGCATTCACCCGAAGACGCCGACACACCGCGCCGGGAACCTCGACGCGATTGTGGATCTGTCATTCCGCACCATCAACGTCAACAAGTCGCGTCGCATCCGGGTCACCACCGGCGACACCCGCCCAGGTAGGCAAACGTGGGTGTACGGCAGACGCGGAAAACCTTGCCGCCGATGCGGAACCCGCATCAGAGAAGACACCCTCGGACCGGATCAGCTCACCGAGCGAAATATCTTCTTCTGCCCCGTGTGCCAGCCGTTCACGCCTGGTTAGCGTTGATCAGCAGCCGGACGCAATGGCGCACAAATCGCTCGCGCTCGACGACGATCGAGCCGTCCAGATAACCGATGAACAGTGTGAACAACGCCCCGACCAGCCCGACTGCCACCAGCTGCTTGTCCACCGGATCAGCAATCTCGGACAACTGGTCGTACACCAGGTCCACGAACGCCGGCATCGATTCGATACCGCGTCCGCTCAGCACCGGCTCCGAGAGCGGAGCGATCAGAAGCACTCGCCCCATTGCCGGGTCGTCGACCATCAGCTTGACGAAAGCGTCGACCGCAGCGGTGGCGACTGCCTCGGATGTCGTCTCGGACTCCACTGCCGTGGCGAGCGCCGACTGCGCGCGCTCGGCGACAAACGTGTGGACCGCGACAACGTACTGATCGCGATCGGTGAAGCTCTCGTAGAAGTACCGCTCGGTCAGACCAGCGGCCTTGCAGACCGCTCGCACGTTGACGGCCGGACCGTCGACCGCACCGAGCAGTGTCACTCCGACGTCGAACAACGTCGCCTTTCGAGTGGCCCTGCGTTCTTCGATGCTCACAACTTCCCCACTTCGCCGACACTTGTTCTTCAATGCACCCGGTATTCGATCCTTGACTACCGCTGTTGTCGATCCTAATCTGACAACATGCGTAGTCAACTTGGCGACAGCAGCACCCCGGTTCCCCTCGGTCCGGATTCCCTGACCTGGAAGTATTTCGGCGACTGGCGCGGGATGCTCCAAGGTGTCTGGGCAGGTTCGATGCAAAACATGCACCCTGGTCTCGGCGCCGGGGTCGAGGAGCACTCGCAGTTCTTCGACGAGCGCTGGGAACGGCTGTACCGCTCGCTGTATCCCATTGCCGGCGTCGTCTTCGACGGCGATCGCGCGCAGCAGACAGCCGAAGAAGTCCGTGGCTATCACACACGGATCAAGGGCATCGACAAGCTGGGACGCCGGTACCACGCACTTGATCCCGACACCTTCTACTGGGCGCACGCGACATTCTTCATGGGCACCATCGTCACCGCCGAGAACTTCTCCGGTGGCCTGACCGAGGCCCAGAAACGACAACTCTTCACCGAGCACATTCAGTGGTACCGCCTGTACGGGATGAGCATGCGCCCGGTTCCCGAAACCTGGGAGGCATTTCAGGAGTATTGGGACCACATGTGCCGCAACGTACTCGAAGACAACAAAGCGACCCGCGACGTCTTGGATTTGTCGGGGCTGGGAAAGCCCCCGTACATGACGTGGCTACCCGATCCGTTGTGGCGGCTCACGCGGATTCCCCTCGCCCGCGGATTCGTGTGGCTGACAGTGGGCATGTACGACCAACCGGTTCGCGACCTTCTCGGCTACTCGTGGACCAGTCGCGATCAGAAAATTCACAACGCTGTCGGCCGCACCGTCAACGCCGTCTTCCGCCTGGTGCCGTGGCGATACCGGTATCAACCGCGCGCTCGCGCGGGATGGGACCGAGCCAGCGGCAGAATTCCCGCCGGGGCTCCACTGGTCCACACGCCGGCCCGCAATCTACCGCCGCTCGAGCAGCGAGATAATCCGATGCACTACAGCCCGAGGGTCTGATCTGCCATGCTCTGAGCATGGAGTGGGACCTGCGAACACTGCTGAACCGGCCGATCACGTCTCACGGTGCGCCGCTGGGACAAGAACGTGTGGCGGCGAGAACCACCGCGTACATCTACGGCAACATTCTTGTCCTCGCCGCACTCGTCCCGGTGACAAAATCTCAGGAATCACTGGGCGCCGCGATTGTGGTCGGCACGGCATTGTCGACGTACATCGCCCACACATTTGCCGAGAGCGTCGGCGAGAGCATTCGCAACGACCGCCGTCTCACCACCGCGGAGAGAATCGACTCGCTGCGCGATTCTGTCCCGATCCTCACCTCTGCGGTTGTTCCTGTCGCCATTCTCGCGACGGCGTGGTTCAACTTCCTGGAACCACGGACGGCGCAGTTGATCGCGGAAATCGTCTTGATCCTGCGCATCGGATCCACCAGTTACGTGATCAGCCGTCTTCACGGCGAGAAAGTCAGCACGAACACACATCTGGCAGCCTTCGGCCTCGCTGCCGTCGCCACCCTCATAGTCGGCTTGAAGATAGTGCTCACTCATTGACGAGCCACAAGTGCAAAAGAAGTCAGACCGGTCGTATATAACTAAGACGGGCAATTCGCAGAAACCTAACAATCGGTAATTTCGATGTGCGGTGATCGACGACTAACTCGGCCCACTTCTATCAAGTAGGCAGAGGAGCAGCCCGAAATGACAACACCACAGCCGCCGTATCCCTGGAACAACGACCCCAACCACACGACGCCTCTCCCTCCGCCCCCTCCTC
>NZ_JBXAFO010000036.1:20619-52320 GCF_058793255.1 Rhodococcus sp. MPR-R1B | reverse complement strand
CCGGATCGGAAGACGGTGTTCTATCCGCCGATGTCGGTTGATCCGTATCAACAGCCGATCGGCGGGAACAGCCCACCGACAGCGGCGTGAACCGCGACAACTGACGAATACGCCGGGGCACAACAATGCCCCGGTGTATCCGCATGCAGTGTTGCGGTGGGAGGGGCCCGCACCAATACGATCGGGGGATGAGTTCTCCGCGTGACCTTGCTGCCATCCCGAGTCCTGCGCTCGAGGGCACTGCGCTCACCGTCGTGGTCCCGGTCGGTTCTTTCGAACAACACGGACCGCACCTGCCTCTCGATACCGACACTCGGATCGCGAGAGCAGTCGCACAGGCTCTGCCCGACGTCGTCGTGGCCCCGGCCATCGAATACGGGGCGAGCGGCGAACACGAAGGGTTTGCCGGCACGATTTCGATCGGTGCCGAGGCCATGGAAACCGTCGTCGTCGAATACGGAAGGTCGGCGTTCCGATGGACGAAGCGGGTGCTGTTCGTCAACGGCCACGGCGGAAATGGTCCCGCATTGGCCAAA
Organism: Rhodococcus sp. MPR-R1B; assembly: GCF_058793255.1. Taxonomy (NCBI): domain Bacteria; kingdom Bacillati; phylum Actinomycetota; class Actinomycetes; order Mycobacteriales; family Nocardiaceae; genus Rhodococcus; species Rhodococcus sp. MPR-R1B. The sequence continues at coordinate 51,784 of NZ_JBXAFO010000036.1, read as the reverse complement.
GCGGTGGCACTTCTGCGGTATGAGGGGCGTGATGCTGCTTGGGTGCCGTGCGCTGTTGCGGGTGCCGACGCGCATGCCGGACACACTGAAACGAGCCTATTGCTGCACCTTTCGCCCGATTTGGTGCACATGAGCCTTGCTGAGACAGGAAATTTGTCTCCTATCGCGGACCTGATGCCAGGAATGCGTTCGGGCGGTATGGTCGCTGTGTCGCAAAACGGCGTTCTCGGCAATCCAGTCGGGGCTACCGCCGAAGACGGCGCATACATCTTCGGTGAGTTGGTAGGACGCGTGACGGATGGACTGGCCCGGTGGGAGCCTGGTCCAGATGGGAGGCTTCGGTGACGACCACGACCGAGTGGGGGCGGACGGTCCACCTGCGACGGCTTTCGAGGCTGCGACGAGTTGCAGCACGACGGGCTACGTCCCTTACGATCATCTGATGCGACCAGCAAGACTCCCCGACGGCTTCGGCATTCGGTTGGACCCCAAGGTGCGCACGTACTCGGGTGGCCGGGTACTCATCGGCGGATCTCCGACGCGGATGCTCAAGCTGGCGCCGACGGCTGCGGCGATGATCGGTGACGGCTTCCTCGAGGTGGTCGATCAGCAGAGCGCTGCGGTTGCGCGACACCTTCTCGATTCAGGTGTCGCGAATCCTCGTCCGATGTCGACGCCGTCCGCTGCCGATGTCACGGTCGTGATTCCGGTCAAGGACAACCAGGCCGGCGTCGAACGCCTATTGCCCGTCCTCAAGGATCTGACCGTCATCGTTGTCGACGACGGTTCGGAAGTGCCGGTGGAGCCCCGTCGCGCCTGCCCGGGCACCGGCACCATCACAGTGGTCCGGCACGAGAGTGCCCGCGGTCCCTCGGCAGCGAGAAACTCGGGATTGCGTTCGGCCCAAACACGTTTCGTAGCTTTTCTGGACTCCGACGTCATACCGCGTGCCGGTTGGCTCGAGTTGATGTTGGGCCACTTCAGCGATCCGGGGGTTGCCCTTGTTGCACCCCGCATCGTCGCCCTCGATCCGTACGGGACGGCGCTGGCGCGGTACGAGAACATGCGATCGTCTCTCGACCTCGGACGCAAGGAAGCTGCGGTGAAGTCGGGCAGTCCGGTCGCCTATGTCCCCAGCGCCGCCGTGATCGTCCGGCGCGACGTGGCACTCGAATGCAACGGTTTCGACGAGAGTCTCGAAGTAGCCGAGGACGTCGATTTCTGCTGGCGACTGCAGGCTGCGGGTTGGCGACTGAGGTACGAACCTGTTGCGCATGTCGCCCACGATCATCGAGTTCAGTTCGACAAGTGGTTCGCCAGGAGAGCGTTCTACGGCACGGGTGCGGCGCCGTTGGCTGCAAGACACGAGGGTTCGGTTCCGCCGATGGCGATGTCGTTCTCGACGCTCTTCGCGTGCATCGCCGCCGCAACACTGACCCGTTCCGGTCTTGCCGGCGCACTCGGCGCTTTGCTGTTTACCGTTTACCGGCTGCGAAAGATGTTCACCGGCCTGAGTCAACCCACCCGGATCGCGGCGATCCTCACCGCGCAGGGAGTTGTCGGCGGATTCTGGCAACTCGCCTCGGCAATGTGTCGTCACTACTGGCCCGTGACGCTCCTGGCGGTGATCGCCTCCAGGCGAATTCGGCGGCTGGCCGTCGCTGCAGCAGTCACCGAAGGTTTGGTGGACTGGTATCGCCACCGTGAGCCAGGCGGGCTGGGACCGGTTCGGTACGTCTTCTTCAAACGAGCCGACGACATCGCGTATGGAGCCGGACTCTGGCGTGGCGCATTCGACGCCCGCGACTGGGCGGCGCTGAAACCTCGAATCACCAAGTGACAGAAGCCGACTACGCAGATTTCCTGGTTGTCGGTGGTGGCACGTGTGGTTGCGTGGTCGCAGCCAGGCTCAGTGAAGATCCATCCGCCACGGTGATGCTCCTCGAATCGGGAAGCGGATATCGATCGGCGCTCGAACTCCCGGACGTCCTGGGTGATCCGTACCGACTGCCGGTCGGACCTGCGAGCGAATACACGTGGACCTATCCGGTCGAACTGACGCCGCGTCGGGCGTCCACAATTGCGCGGGGGCGGACACTCGGTGGATCCGGAGCCGTCAACGGTGCGTACTTCACCCGCGCGACCCGTGCTGATTTCGAGAATTGGCCGAGTTCATGGCGATACGACTACGTCTTGCCGTACTTCAAGAAGTCCGAAACGGATCGTGATTTCGAGAGCGAGTTCCACGGGACCGCCGGACCGATCCCGGTCGAGCGTCGAGCGTGGGACCAACTGCATCCACTGAGCGGCGAGTTTCATGCGGCAGCGCTCGGAGCAGGCTTTCCCGACGACGTCGACAAGAATGCGCCGGACTCGTTCGGGGTGGGCCGAGTGCCACTGAACGTGTCGGATCATCGTCGGATCAGTACGGCGATCGGGTATCTGATGCCGGCGTTGCACCGGCCGAATCTGCGGGTGGAATCCGGAGTGAACGTCATTCGCATCGCGTTCTCGGGTACCCGTGCGATCGGCGTCGACGTTCTCGGCGACGGCAATGTCCGACGCATTCGTGCCGACCATGTGGTCGTGTGTTCGGGTGCGGTGGCGACACCGCACATTCTCCTCAATTCCGGTGTTGGTCCAGCGGAACAACTTGTAGGGCAGGGAGTTTCCGTCGTTCTCGATCGACCGGGCGTCGGACAGAACTTCGTCGACCACCCGGAAGTGCTGCTGCCGTACCATTTTTCGAAGCCCCGCACGATTCGATCGCAGACTCCGGTGCTGGAGACGGCCCTCAACCTCGCTGAGATCGAAATCCGTCCGTACACCGCATCTTTCACCGAACTGGTTCCCGGTGTGCCTCGCATGGACCACGGCGTCGGAGTGGTCCTCATGGCGCCGCACAGCCGGGGAAGCATCGAACTGGCATCGCGGGATCCCGCTGGGGCGCCGCGTATTCGGTACAACTACGTCGCGTCGGCGCACGATCGAGCTGCCATTCGGGAAGGGATGCGGATCGCCGAGAATCTTCTCGAGTCGATCGCCGAGACGGGGTTGATCGATCGCCCCGTTGTGGAGTACACCGATGAGTGGGTCGAATCCCGCCTGGGAACGTCGCTGCATATGTCCGGTAGTTGCGTGATGGGTGCCGAGGCGGACCCGTTCGCAGTCGTCGACGGTCGGTGCCGTGTGATCGGCGCGCAAGGACTCAGTATTGTTGACACGTCAATCCTGCCGACGATCCCGACCCGCGGCCCGCATGCGACCGCGGTGATGGTCGCGGAACGAGCAAGCGCCATTCTGCTCGGCGACGAGTGACCGCGAGGGGCAGCAGGCTGGGTCGGCAGTCATACCGAATGGTCGTTCTCGCCTATGGGCTGTGATCGGCGTTACAGTGGTCCACGGAGCGGAGGAACGCAAAATATGGCACGTGAACAGGCTGTGCCCGGCAACCCGTGGGTGGCGGTCAGGCCAGGCGATGACGTCGCGTTACTCGCGCGGCGACTTTCGTCTGCCCATCAGTCGTTCATCGATGCCCGCGGCGTGCCCGGCCAGGGGCTGACCGACGACTCCCATGTCCGCTCGGTCGTACTCGAGTCCTGGATGCGTAGCCGCAACAAGGGGGTAAATCCCGATGTGGTCGGCAACCCTGAGATGCTCGAAGGGTTGGAGCTCGAAAAATATCGCTCCGCGCATCCCATGTCACTGATCCGTCCGGTGATTCGGAAACTCCTGGTGGAAGATGCTGCCGAGACCGGACTGCTGATCGCGATCAGTGACGCACACGGTCGATTGCTCTGGGTGGAGGGTGACAACTCGGCCAAGGACAAGGCGTTGTCCATGAACTTCGTCGAAGGCGCCGATTGGAGCGAAGATCGTGTCGGCACCAATGCGCCGGGAACGGCGCTTGCTCTCGATCACTCCGTACAGATTTTCGGATCCGAGCATTTCAACCGAACCGTGCACGACTGGAGTTGTTCGGCCGCACCCGTCCACGATCCCACCACTGGGCAAATCCTTGGTGCCATCGACATCACCGGTGGTCCCAGGGTTGCGGTTCCCGAAGTGCTGTCACTGATCCGTGCAACTGTCGCGGCCGCTGAATCGGAATTGCGATTCCATCTCTTGAACTCGCCCATCCCACTCAGTGCCACGGCTCCGCGCCTCGAAACATTCGGTGCCGGCCGGCCGACGCTGGTTCGCGGCGGTGACCGCATCCCGATTTCGCAGCGTCACGCCGAGATTCTCCTTCTGCTTTCCGAACACCCGGAGGGTCTCAGCTCCGACCACCTTGCGGTCCTGCTCGACGAGGGCGAACTCGACGCAGTGACTATTCGCGCGGAAATGTCGCGGCTTCGTAAGGTTTTCGGTGCCGACCGGCTGGCTTCGCGCCCCTATCGGATCATCACGGAGTTCACGACAGATGTCGGCGATGTGCGGGCAGCGTTGGATCGAGGCGACGCAGCGACGGCGATGAAACTGTATTCGGGCCCGGTGCTGGCAGGCTCTGCCTCCCCGGGAATCGAAGAGGTGCGGGAAGAACTACGCACCAGGGTCCAGGCAGCTCTGCTGCGTGGAGGTGACGCCAACCTTCTGGCCCGGTGGACCACGTCGGTACATGGCCGCGAAGACTCCGTCGTGTGGGAGGCCTACCTGTCCACGTTGGATCCTCAATCGCCGCTGTATTCGCAGGTCCAGGCAAGAATTGATCTCCTCGACCGCCAGTTGGGCATCTGAGAATCATCTGCGTTTCTCGCACGCAACGTACTTGCAACGTTGCAACTCCTAGTGTTGTGAATCACACCCCACCGGGGGGTGGGATTGCAGTCACCGATTTGGTGGGTGCGCCCAGGAAGATCACGTTTACATAGGAGCTTGCAATGACCGTGTACGCCCGCCCAGGTACCGCCGACGCGATCATGTCCTTCCAGTCTCGATACGACAACTGGATCGGCAACGAATGGGTTGCTCCGGTCAAGGGTCAGTACTTCGAGAACCCGACACCGGTGACCGGACAGAATTTCTGTGATGTGGCTCGTTCCACCGCAGAAGACATCGAACTCGCTCTCGACGCAGCGCACGCAGCAGCTCCGGCCTGGGGCAAGACCTCGGTCGCCGAGCGCGCGATCATCTTGAACAAGATCGCTGATCGTATGGAGGAGAACCTCGAATCCATCGCACTCGCCGAGTCGTGGGACAACGGCAAGCCGATCCGCGAGACCCTCAACGCCGACATTCCGCTCGCCATCGATCACTTCCGATACTTCGCGGGAGCTATTCGCGCACAGGAAGGTTCGCTCTCGGAGATCAACTCCGACACCGTGGCGTACCACTTTCACGAGCCGCTCGGCGTAGTCGGCCAGATCATTCCGTGGAACTTCCCGATCCTCATGGCCGTGTGGAAGCTTGCCCCCGCCCTCGCTGCCGGTAATGCCATCGTGCTCAAGCCTGCCGAGCAGACGCCAGTCTCGATCCTGCACCTCATCGGCATCATCGGTGACCTGCTGCCTGCCGGTGTTCTCAACATCGTCAACGGCTTCGGTGTCGAGGCCGGAAAGCCGCTCGCGTCCAGCCCGCGTATCAAGAAGATCGCGTTCACCGGTGAGACCACCACCGGTCGCCTGATCATGCAGTACGCGTCGCAGAACCTCATCCCCGTCACCCTCGAACTCGGTGGCAAGAGCCCCAACATCTTCTTCTCCGACGTTCTCGCCTCAAACGACGACTACCAGGACAAGGCACTCGAGGGCTTCACGATGTTCGCCCTCAACCAGGGCGAGGTCTGCACCTGCCCGTCACGTTCGCTGATCCAGGAAGACATCTTCGACGAGTTCCTCGCGATGGCAGCCATCCGCACCAAGGCTGTGCGCCAAGGGGATCCGCTCGACACCGACACCATGATCGGTGCCCAGGCCAGCAACGATCAGCTCGAGAAGATCCTCTCGTACATCGAGATCGGCAAGGCCGAAGGCGCCAAGGTCATCACCGGTGGTGAGCGAGCCGAACTCGGCGGAGACCTGTCCGGCGGTTACTACGTCCAGCCGACGGTGTTCACCGGCAACAACAAGATGCGCATCTTCCAGGAAGAGATCTTCGGACCCGTCGTCTCGGTCACCTCGTTCAAGGACTACGACGAGGCCATCGAAATCGCCAACGACACGCTCTACGGTTTGGGCGCCGGTGTCTGGTCCCGCGACGGCGGAGTTGCTTACCGCGCAGGCCGCGACATCCAAGCCGGTCGCGTCTGGACCAACACGTACCACCAGTACCCGGCACACGCCGCTTTCGGTGGATACAAGCAGTCCGGCATCGGCCGCGAGAACCACCTGATGATGCTCTCGCACTACCAGCAGACCAAGAACCTCCTGGTCAGCTACGCCCAGAAGGCTCAGGGCTTCTTCTGATCTACCCACCGGCACCCGTGAGCCCCTCGCTGCGGGTGCCGGTGAGCAAGACTGCAACACGCGAAACCTGCACAAACACACGGAGGTTGGAATGAGCGCCACGGACACACCCGATACCGGCGCCGTTCCACCCCGGTTGGTGACCACCGCTGGGGCGGCTGACCTCCTGCGCCGCCTCAGCGGGACTCACGGCGAACTGATGATGCATCAATCCGGCGGATGCTGCGACGGCTCGGCCCCGATGTGTTATCCCTCAGGCGAATTCATCGTCGGGGACCGTGACGTACTACTCGGAATCATCGATCTCCGACTTGCTGTCGGAGAGACTCCCGAAGACCTTCCCACCGGAACCGACGCTGTACAGGTCTGGATTTCCGGATCACAGTTCGAAGCCTGGAAGCACACCCAGTTGGTACTGGACGTCGTGCCCGGCCGCGGCAGTGGATTCAGCCTGGAGTCTCCTGAAGGATTCAGATTCCTCAGTCGAGCAAGGGCATTCACACCGGACGAAAACGAAGCACTCGGCGCGTCGAGCATTCTCGTGGGCGCTGATTGGGAAGCGGGCGTGCGTCCTTTGCCCCCGACGGTTCCCCAGGTGGTCGCCGAGGCCGTCGACGCCTGCCCGGTGCCGGGCGCGACCGCCCGATCCTGAGAACGGCAGCCTGAAGAAGATCTGAACAGACTCGGGGCCGCTCACATGACAGCCAGTTAACAGCACGGTCATCTCCAGGCGACCTTCTCCGTACATCGCCCACATACCGTTCATTTCACGCGACGCATCCACCGTGCGTCGTCTCATTCTTGACCGATTCAGAGGATGGACATGTCTCTTTCCGACCACGCAACCGGCAAAAACGCCGGTGCCGCGGGTGCACACCACGACGGCGCAGACTTCCATGCGGAAGACAATTCGTATCTGGAGAAACGAACACTCCGAAAGGGAACAGCAGGGTGGGTGCTGCTTGCGGGGTTGGGTGTCAGCTATGTGATTTCCGGTGACTACGCCGGCTGGAACAACGGTCTGGCCGAAGGTGGTTTCGGTGGCCTTCTCATCGCGGCGGTTGTCATCGCGGGTATGTACCTGGCGATGGTGCTCGGTATGGCCGAGATGTCGTCGGCACTTCCTGCCGCTGGTGGTGGATACACGTTTGCCAGACGGGCCATGGGGCCCTGGGGCGGATTTGCCACCGGCACAGCAATTCTCATCGAGTACTCGATAGCACCCGCAGCGATCGCGACCTTCATCGGTGCGTACGTCGAGTCCCTGAACCTGTTCGGGATCACCGACGGCTGGTGGGTGTACCTCGCGGTGTACGCGATCTTCATCGGCATTCACCTCACCGGCGCCGGTGAGGCACTCAAGGCGATGTTCATCATCACCGCCATTGCACTCGTCGGCCTGGTCGTGTTCGCGGTTTCGGCTGTCGGCCTTTTCGATTCGTCCAACCTCACCGATATCGCCGTCGACACCAGCGCAGTCGGATCGTCGTCGTTCCTGCCATTCGGTCTGCTCGGAATCTGGGCCGCCGTGCCCTTCGCGATCTGGTTCTTCCTTGCGGTCGAAGGTGTACCGCTGGCCGCCGAGGAAGCACGTGAGCCGGAGAAGAACGTCCCCCGCGGCATCATCATCAGCATGTTGATCCTGATCGTCACAGGCGCAACGGTTCTCTTCCTCGCCACCGGTGCGCTCGGCGCAGACGCCCTGTCCACCTCCGGAAATCCGCTCGTCGAGGCTCTGGGGGACAGCGGAGCGGCAAAGGCCGTCAACTACATCGGACTTGCCGGTCTGGTCGCGAGCTTCTTCTCGATCATGTACGCCTACTCACGCCAGACGTTTGCGCTCTCCCGCGCCGGCTACCTGCCGAAGAACCTGTCGGTGACCAACAAGCGCAAGGCCCCCACTCTCGCTCTCGTCGTACCCGGAATCATCGGCTTCGCGCTCTCACTCACCGGTGAAGGTGCAATGTTGCTCAACATGGCGGTGTTCGGCGCGGCAGTGAGCTACGTCCTGATGATGGTGAGTCACATCGTTCTTCGTAAGCGTGAGCCGAACATGCCGCGCCCGTACCGCACGCCCGGCGGTATCGCCACCACCTCGTTTGCGCTCGTGATCGCGGCAGTGTCGGTGGTGGCCACCTTCCTGGTCGATCCCGTTGCGGCATTGCTGACGTTGGTTGCCTTCGGAGTTCTGATGGCGTACTTCGGTCTCTACAGTCGTCACCACCTTGTTGCCAACTCGCCGGACGAGGAGTTTGCTGTACTTGCACAGGCGGAAGAAGAATTGGGATGAGTCGCGGGATGGCCAAGTATCACCAGCAGGTATCCGGAACCAACTATTCGTTCGACGGCCTCGTCGATCTGATGGCGAAGGCGACGCCGCTGCGGTCGGGTGACGAACTAGCCGGTTGCGCGGCAAGCTCCGACGCCGAACGTGCTGCTGCTCAATGGGTTCTGGCTGATCTTCCGTTGACGGTGTTCCTCGAAGATCTGTTGGTTCCGTACGAGGACGACGAGGTAACCAGGCTCATCATCGACAGCCACGATCGCCTGGCCTTTGCGCCGGTGGCGCATCTGACTGTCGGCGGACTACGAGACTGGTTGCTCGAGACCGCGTCGGCGCCGGAAGCTTCCGCACGGTTGTCCGCCGTAAGTCCCGGGCTCACCCCCGAGATGGTTGCGGCGGTCAGCAAGATCATGCGCAATCAGGACCTGATCGCCGTCGCGAAGGCCATCACCGTGACCGCGGGATTCCGTACGACCATCGGACTGCCCGGCCGGCTGAGCACCCGACTCCAGCCAAACCACCCGACAGACGATCCACGCGGCATCGCGGCGGCCACATTGGACGGTCTCCTGATGGGATGTGGCGACGCCGTCATCGGTATCAACCCCGCGACGGATTCACCCCAGGCCACCTCGGATCTGCTCCACCTGCTCGACGACATCCGTCAGCGATTCGAGATCCCGACTCAGTCGTGCGTGCTCTCGCACGTGACCACCACGATCGGACTGATCGAATCGGGGGTGCCGGTCGATCTTGTCTTCCAATCGATTGCCGGTACCGAAGGCGCCAATTCCGGTTTCGGAGTGAACATTCCGCTCCTGCGTGAGGGCAACGAGGCCGGGCGCTCCTTGAACCGCGGAACGGTCGGCAACAACGTCATGTACTTGGAGACGGGGCAGGGGTCCGCCCTCAGCTCAGGTGCCCACTACGGCACCGGCGGAGCCCCGGTCGATCAGCAGACACTCGAGACCAGGGCATACGCAGTGGCACGTGATCTCGAACCGCTGCTGGTCAACACCGTGGTCGGCTTCATCGGTCCCGAGTATCTCTACGACGGCAAGCAGATCATTCGCGCGGGCTTGGAGGATCACTTCTGCGGAAAACTCCTCGGGCTGCCGATGGGAGTGGACGTCTGCTACACCAACCACGCCGAAGCCGATCAAGACGACATGGACAACCTGCTCACCTTGCTGGGCGTCGCCGGCGCGGCGTTCGTGATCGCGGTGCCCGGCGCCGACGACGTGATGCTCGGCTATCAAAGTCTGGCGTTCCACGACGCGCTGTATGTGCGTAAGGTTCTCGGTTTGCAGCCCGCCCCGGAGTTCGAGACCTGGCTCCACAACTTGGGGATGACCGACGCAAACGGTCGGGTTCTTCCGATCGATGCCGAAATGTCGCCGTTGCGGGCTTTGACGGTGAACTCATGACCGAAGATCAGGCACCGATCCTCGATTTCTGGGGTCCACTGCGCAAGACCACGCAATCGCGTATCGGGCTGGGGCGTGCCGGAGATTCGTTGCCCACCAAGCGGGTTCTCGAATTCAAGGCAGCTCACGCCGCAGCCCGCGACGCGGTCCACGAGCCACTCGACTCCGAGACGCTTGCCAGTCGGGTCGAAGGGGTGGGCATCGGGGCGCCGGTGGTGGTCGCGAGCAGCGTCTCCACCCGCAGTGAGTATCTCCGGAGACCCGACCTGGGGCGCCAACCGGCTGACCTGGGTGCGATCGCGAGTTCCGACAAGGAAATCGGGTTCATCCTCGCCGACGGACTCTCGCCGCGAGCACTGATGGACCACGGCGAGCAATTACTGTCTGCGTTGGTCACGGTGTTGGGGGAGCGGTACTCGATCGCGCCGCCCGTGATCGCCACGAATGCCCGTGTGGCACTGGGTGATCACATCGCTGCCGCGATGGGAGTGCAGACGGCGATCGTCCTGATCGGCGAACGTCCAGGGCTCTCCGTTGCGGACAGTGTCGGGATCTATCTGACTCACCTTCCCCGCGTCGGTCGTACCGACGCGGATCGAAACTGCATTTCCAATGTCCACCCACCCGAGGGCCTCGGATACGAGCAGGCTGCTCGTATCGTCCTGGGATTGGTGACGGGAGCGCGCCAGTTGGGCCGCTCCGGCGTCGACCTCAAGGACACCTCTCGCGCCGACGCCGTTGCGTCGGGAGAAGTGCTGACGCTCGATTAATTGACAACTGCACGGCATACCCGGGTCGATCGACCCGGGTATGCCGTCGTACCCGAATCACGACGAAAACGAGGGAATCGATGTTCCGTTCGCTGCATGCCCGCGCCCTGTGTGCGTTGGCGGTAGGTAGTGTCCTGTTGAGTGCAACTGCATGTAGTTCGGCCGAGAGCGCCCCGAAAGAAGATGTGGCGCAAAGTGGTTCATCCTGCGCGGCGTTGGATCCCAGTCTTGCGTGGTACGGCGACAACCGTGTGACGTTGGATGCCATGATGACGGAGTTCGGAACGTGTGGAGCTGCAGGTGATGTCGATGACGGAGCTCCGTTGGCGCTCTTCGACTGGGACAACACAGTTGTCAAGAACGACATCGGAAGCGCCACCGCATTCTGGATGATCAAGAACAACAAGGTGTTACAGCCTGCCGGAGGGGACTGGGCAACTACCAGCCGCTTCATGACGCCAGCCGGCGCTGCCGCACTTTCCGCCGCGTGCGGCTCCGAGACCGCGCCGGGGCAACCGTTGGCAACCAGCACCGACTTGGACTGCGCCGACGAGATCATTGCGGTACTCGAAGAGAAGACTCGCGACGGCCAGGCCGCATTCGACGGTTACGATCACCGCCGGACAAAAGCCGCATACGCGTGGGCCGTGCAGTTGATGGCAGGGCACACCGAGGACGAGATCACCGAGTACGCCCGCGCAGCGCGTGCCGAGAATCTCGCTGCTGCAGAAGGATCCGATCAGACCGTCGGTACGACGGAAGTCGACGGCTCGGTGCGGTACTACGCGCAAATCGAAGATTTGGTGAAATCCCTCGGCGCTCATGGATTCGACGTGCGGATCATCTCCGCCTCGGCCGAACCGGTCGTTCGAGTCTGGGCGGAACAGCTGGGATTGGACGCCGATCACGTGATGGGAGTTCGGCCCATCGTCGAGGGCGGGGTTCTCACCGGGCGCCTGCGTGGGTGTGGTGGCGTTGCGGACGGCGACGACTCGGTCATTCCGTACATCGACGGCAAGCGGTGCCAGGTCAACGAGGTTGTCTACGGGGTTCAAGGGCCTACGGCGTTCGAGCAGTTGGCCGCCGATCGACGTCAGGTATTTGCTGCCGGTGATTCTGTCACCGACGTGACGTTCCTCGGAGATGCGACCGGCGCGCGCCTGGTGATCAACCGCAACAATCCCGAACTGATGTGCAATGCCTACGACAACAGTGACGGGAAATGGCTGGTCAACCCCATGTTCATCGAGCCGAAGTCCCGGGCGGACGCTCTCTATCACTGCTCGACCGATGCTTACACCGACGCGGCCGGGGCAAAAGGTGCCGTGACTCGCGCAGACGGCAGCGTGATCCCCGATCAGGCCGATTCCGTCGCGTGACGGTCGACTTGTCGCGGTGACTTCACAACGATCGATCGGGGTGTGATCTGATTCTGTCGAGCCCTTTGTCGGGCTGCGGAAACCCACGGGTGTCCGCTGTGATGCTGGAGCCGCAGAGGCGGCACGTGAGTAGGAGAAATCGATGGCCTTCGCTGGCAATGTGGACGAGTTGGCACTGCTCCAAGCAGTACGTCTCAAGGAGCGGGTCGGAGCGGTCGTCCTGGCCGAGCACCTGGGCGTCAGCGCGGCTTCCGGTCAAGCTGCGTACGACGCACTTGTCGCGCAGGGCAAAGCGGTCGAAGCGGAAAACGCCATCAGCCTGACCGAGAAAGGTTTGGCAGAACTCGAAGATCAGTTGGACGCCGAGCGCGTCTCGATCGACGAGGACTCCATCGGTGAGGTGTACGAGGCGTTCCTTCCCTTGGACGAGGAGTTCGCCGCGCTCATCGACGACGCAGATGCGGATTCCCTTGCAGAGCTGGATCGCCGGGCTGCAAACCTGTTCGATGATCTGTCGGCATTCGTTCCGCGGTTGTCTCGCTATCAGGATCTCTTCTCGGATGCTCTCGCGAAAGTGCAAGCGGGGGAGTCTAAGTGGATTTCGGAACCGATCATCGACTCCTACGCCACGGTGTGGGGCGAGATCCGTCAGGAGCTTTTCGGGGCTGCCGGTAAGGCTTGATCCGTAGCGTTGCACCGTGACGCAGTTTCTCGAGGGCCGTCCGATTCGTGTGAACGAATCGGACGGCCTGCGGCATGTCGAGGGTCGTGAAACTCGTTACCATTGCATACAAGTGGTGACTGAGATCACTCCTACCCCCTTTCGGGGGTAGTGCGGGGGTGAGCCACATCACTACCTTTCCTCCTATCGACGGTGATGCCCACAGGGCGACACCACGGGACCACGGAGGAATCGAGTGACCACAGTCTCTCCCACAGGCGGCACCAGTGCCGCCGGCGCCGGGGGTGCGAGTGCCGCAGGTGCGACGCAGCCCCCGCAGAACACCACCAGTGTGCGGCGCGTCGCAATCGCGAGTTGTATCGGCACGACTATCGAGTTCTACGACTTCTTCATCTACGGAACCGCTGCGGCACTTGTCTTTCCGACGGTGTTCTTCCCCGCGCTCGGTGCCACTGCGGGAACTGTCGCATCGTTTGCGACTTTCGCAGTCGCATTCATCGCCCGGCCCGTCGGCGCAATGTTGTTCGGACACTTCGGTGATCGCATCGGTCGCAAGAAGACGCTGATCTCGACGCTCCTGCTCATGGGTATCTCGACGCTCCTGATCGGCTTGCTGCCGGGTGCTGCAACCATCGGTGTCGCGGCCCCGATCATCTTGGTGCTCTTGCGATTCGGCCAAGGTTTCGCGGTCGGTGGTGAGTGGGCAGGCGCAACCTTGCTCACCGCGGAATACGCTCCACCGGGCAAACGTGGTCTGTATGCGATGTTCCCGCAGCTCGGCCCTGCAATCGCCTTCGTTCTCTCGAGCAGTACCTTCCTCATCACCGGCGCAGTTCTCGGCGACACCAACCAGGCTTTCCTCGATTACGGCTGGCGTATCCCGTTCCTGTTCTCCATCGTGTTGGTCGGCATCGGCCTCTACATGCGACTCGCTATCGAGGAGACTCCCGTCTTCAAGGCGGAGCAGGCAGAGCGCGTCGCGGAGCAGAAGAACGAAGCACCGCGCACCCTTCCGTTCCTGGATGCTTGGCGGTTCCAGACCAAGGAGATCCTGCTCTCGGCAGGCGCCCTGGCTTGCCTGTTCGCGTTCTTCTACATGGGCACGGCTTTCCTGACGAGCTACGGAACAAAGACCCTCGGCTTCTCCCGTCCGTTCGTCCTGTCTGTCGGTATCGCTTCCGCGGTTGTCTTCGGTGCGGCGATCGTCGTTTCCGCTCTGTACTCGGACCGCATCGGGCGCCGCAAGGTCATCATGATCTCGTGTGGTCTGGCCGTCGTCTGGGCGCTGGTGTTGTTCCCGCTCCTCGACACGGGATCGCCGATCGCGTTCATCATCGGAATGTTCGGCACGCTCATGATCTTCGGAATCGCCTACGGCCCCTGCGGTGCGCTGCTTCCGGAAATGTTCCAGACCCGCTACCGCTACACCGGTGCCGGCCTCGGCTACAACCTCGCCGGGGTGCTCGGTGGGGCAGTGCCGCCGCTGATCGCCGCACCGCTGGCCTCGGCCTACGGGAGTATGGCCATCGGAGTCATGCTGGCGATCCTGGGTGTGTTGAGCCTGATCTGCACCTGGGCACTCGTCGAGACCAAGGACCACGCGCTGTAACCACTGTGCGCCTTTATTAACCGCCGGCGGTTAATAAAGGCCCACAGCAGGCGGGTGGGGTGTCCGGACTCTGAACAGTTACGGCCACCCCGCACCGGGAAGTATGTCGTGCATCACACCGAATCGAGTAAATTCGTAGATGAGAGGGTCCGCTGCGGCGGCCCCTCTCATAGGTGCCTGAACAGGTAACCGGAGAGGACAGAACACATGAGTACGCCGCTGCCCAGCTATACGTCCGGAGTATGGGACGGTCCGATGCTGGGCGACACCATCGGAGACAACCTCGATCGCACGGTTGCCGCACACGGCGACCGCGATGCGTTGATCGACCACGCCAGCGGTCGACGATGGACGTACCGGGAGTTCGCCGAGCAGGTGAACGGGCTCGCTGCCGGACTACTTTCCCGTGGTGTGGGGAAGGGCGATCGGGTAGGAATCTGGGCTCCCAACTGTCCGGAATGGACGTTCACGCAATACGCGACGGCAAAGGTCGGCGCGATCCTGGTCAACATCAATCCGGCGTACCGCTCGCACGAGTTGCAGTTCGTGCTCGAGCAGGCCGGGATCTCGACGCTGGTGTCTGCGGCCAGCTTCAAGACCTCGGACTACGCGTCGATGATCGAGACGGTGCGGCCGCAGTGCCCGGATCTGACGTCGGTGCTCCTGCTCGGTTCACCCGAGTGGGACGCGGTGCTTGCAGACGGCTTGGCGGCGCAGGCAAGCGATCCGGCTCCGCTCGCCGCAGCCCAGGCCGCGTTGTCGGCTGACGACGCGATCAACATCCAATACACCTCGGGTACTACCGGTTTCCCGAAGGGCGCGACGCTCAGTCACCACAACATCCTCAACAACGGCTATTTCGTCGGCGAGTTGTGCCACTACAGCGAGGTCGATCGGGTGTGCATCCCGGTGCCGTTCTACCACTGCTTCGGCATGGTGATGGGCAACCTTGCGTGCACCAGTCATGGTGCTGCCATGGTCATTCCGGGTCCGGCTTTCGATCCGCGTGCTTCGCTCGAAGCCGTTCAGGCCGAAAAGTGCACGTCCCTCTACGGCGTTCCGACGATGTTCATCGCGGAGTTGGCGTTGCCGGACTTCGACAGCTTCGATCTGTCGTCCCTTCGCACCGGCATCATGGCGGGCTCGCCCTGCCCGGTCGAGGTGATGAAGCAGGTCATCGATCGCATGGGCATGTCGGAGGTGTCCATCTGCTACGGCATGACGGAGACCTCGCCGGTGTCGTTGCAGACCCGCTCGGACGATTCGATCGAGCAGCGCACCGAAACGGTCGGACGGGTAGGGCCGCATCTCGAGATCAAGATCGTCGATCCGGCAACCGGATTGACGGTGCCCCGTGGCGAGCCGGGTGAACTGTGCACGCGTGGTTACTCGGTCATGCTCGGATACTGGGAGAACCCGGAGAAGACCGCCGAGGCGATCGACGCTGCCCGGTGGATGCACACCGGAGACATCGGAGTCATGGACGAGGCCGGATACGTCGCCATCACGGGACGCATCAAGGACATGGTCATCCGCGGTGGCGAGAACGTCTATCCGCGTGAGATCGAGGAGTTTCTCTACACCCACCCCGACATTCTCGATGCGCAGGTCATCGGTGTACCCGACGCAAAGTACGGCGAGGAATTGATGGTGTGGGTCCAGATGCGCGAAGGTGCAGACGATCTCGACGCCGATTCGGTCCGCGCGTTCTGCACCGGCAAGCTCGCGCACTACAAGATTCCGCGGTACGTCCATGTCGTCGACGAGTTCCCGATGACAGTCACGGGCAAGGTCCGCAAGATCGCGATGCGAGAACAGGCGATCGAATTGATCGGTCAGGCCTGAGAGTATGTCCGCGAACCCAGGGGAGCGTGAGCCGGTACGCCCCGAGATCGCGCTCTCCTGGAAGCGTTCTCGACTCAGTGGCCTCGACCCGTCGTCGGCCATCGCCGTGGACACCGAGGAGCAGGACGGTGAGTCTCGTCTGCTCCGGGCCGCCGCACCCGTGCTCGACGAAGTTTCGCAACAGATCGCGGGCACCGGTTTCTGCGTGCTGCTTGCTGATCGCGAATGCCGCGTGGTCGCTTCGGTGTACTCCGACAGTCGCGTCGAGCGAACGATCGAGCGGTTGGGTGTCGTCAACGGTTCACGCTTCGGTGAAGAGCACGCCGGCACCAACGCGCTTGGTACGCCCCTCGAGGTCGGACGAAGCGTGGTGATCCACGGTGACGAGCATTTCCTCGACAGCCTCAAGGGTTTGAGCTGCTACGGACAGCCGATCCTGCATCCCGTCACACGTCGTGTCGAAGGCATTCTCGACATGACCGGCGTTGTCTCGCAGGCCAACCCACTGTTCGCGCCCTTCCTTGCGCGTGCTGCAGCGGACATCGAGAAACGGCTGCTCGAAGGCTCGAAAGCATCGGAGCAGCGGCTGGTCGACGCATTCCAGCGAGTTTCACATCAGCGCCACATTGCCGTCGCGGCCATCGGCGACGACATCCTGCTGAGCAACCGAACCGCTTTGGATCTGCTCGACACCGCAGACCATGTATCGCTCCGTTCCTTGATTGCCGACCTGAATCCAGACCAATCACGATTGGTGACAGTCGAATTGGCGTCCGGCGCGCTGGCGCGAGTTCAAGCCGACCGGATTTCCGGGGCTGACGGTGGTGCGCTCTTCCTGGTCGAACCACTCCAACGGGAACGGGCACCGATCCGCAGAACGCACGAGCGGGCACCGTCTCCGGGCGAACGACTGCGGCGCGACCTGATGCGGGCGCGGGCAACCTCTGCCGCCGTGGCGATCTCGGGTGAAGCGGGATCCGGCCGAACCTCGGCAGCATCGGACGTAGTCGGCAGTGTCGATGCGAGTTGGCTCGATGCCACGCGAATCGCGTTCGACGGCCGTGAGCAGTGGGTCACCGATCTCGTGCGAGCAGCCCGTAAGCGTTCGGGCGTGGTCGTGATCGAACAGGTACAACTCCTTCCTGACTCGGTGTTGCCGCTGGTCGCAGACCTGATCGACGCCAGCGCCGAGGGGCCGAAAATCGTACTGACCAGCGGAGCGGCAGTTGATCTTCCGCCGACCATCGCCGCGCTGCTCTCACGATGCGCCTCCCGGGTTGTCATCACCCCACTGCGCGAGCGACAGGCTGAGATCGCCGAGTTGGCACAAGTCATGTTGGAGGGGATCTCACCAGAACTGAGATTGACCGCCAGCGCTGCCGAAGCACTCGCGGCGGCCAACTGGCCGGGCAACCTGGCCGAATTGCGCGTCGTGTTGAATCGCGCCTCGGATGAACGCTCGAGCAATCGCATCGACGTCGCTGATCTGCCCGAGGACTATCGCACCACGACCAAGGTGTCGCGGTTGGCAGGGCGGGAGAAAGCCGAGCGCCAGGCGATCATCGGAGCGTTGAAAGACTGCGGCGGCAACAAGGTTCACGCGTCGGCGCAACTCGGAATCAGCCGAAGCACTCTCTACACACGGATGCGGGCGCTCGACATCACTGTGTAGTTTGCTGTCCGACTTCAGTTGTACAAAGTTCGGACAGTTAGCACCCCCGGAAGCGCGGAAGTATGGCGTGCATCACATTCGCACCTCACTACTTCAGGGGAGTTTCCGATGACGGCAGTAGCCGAACACACCATCAGTTCCGCGGTACAGGGTTTCCTGAACGGACCGAAGAAGCTCTACATCGGCGGCGAATTCGTCGACGCCGCTTCGGGTCAGACCTTCGCGACGTACAACCCGGCTGACGGACAGAAGCTCGCAGACGTGGCACACGGTCAGGCCGAAGACATCGACCGCGCGGTACGTGCCGCTCGAACGGCTTTCGAGGACGGCCCCTGGTCACGTATGAAGGCAAACGAGCGCGAGCGGATGATCTGGCGCGTCGGCGACATTCTCAGTGCTCGTGCCGAGGAATTCGGTCAGCTCGAAGCTCTCGACAACGGCAAGTCCGTTGCCATCGCCACCGCCGTCGACGTGGCTTGGGCCGCAGACGTTTTCCGCTACTACGCGGGTTGGGCCACCAAGATCGAAGGCAGCACTGTCAACGTGTCGATGCCCTTCTCTCCGGGCGGCGAGTTCCACGCCTACACCCTGCGTGAGGCAATCGGCGTCTGTGGACTGATCGTGCCGTGGAACTTCCCGCTGCTGATGTCGTCGTGGAAGCTCGCCCCCGCGCTCGCCGCCGGCAACACGGTGATCCTCAAGCCCGCTGAGCAGACCCCGCTCACCGCACTGCTTCTCGCGGAGGTCTTCGAAGAAGCAGGCTTCCCGCCCGGCGTCGTCAACATCGTTCCCGGCTTCGGCGATGCAGGTGCTGCTCTGTCCGGCCACGACGACGTGGACAAGGTTGCGTTCACCGGTTCCACCGAGGTGGGTAAGAAGATCGTCGACGCCGCCAAGGGCAATCTGAAGAAGGTTACGCTCGAGCTCGGTGGCAAGAGCCCCAATATCGTGTTCGCCGACGCCGATTTCGATTCCGCGGTGGAGGGTTCGCTCAACGCGTGGCTGTTCAACCACGGACAGTGCTGCGTTGCGGGTACTCGTCTGTACGTCGAGGACACCATCTTCGAGAAGTTCACCGAGGCCGTCGCGCACGCAGCGAGCCAGGTCAAGATCGGACCCGGCCTCGATCCCACCACCCAGCTCGGACCGCTGGTCTCGCAGGAGCAGTTCGACAAGGTGACCGGCTACCTGCGTGAGGGAATCGCCGACGGAGCACGTGCACTGACGGGCGGCAACCGCTGGGGCGATCAGGGCTACTTCGTCGAGCCGACCGTCTTCGTTGACGTCAAGCCCGAATTCTCCATCGTTCAGGAGGAGATCTTCGGACCCGTCGTGGCGGCGCTGCCGTTCAACGCGGACGACGGACCGATCACTGCCGCAAACGATTCCATCTACGGCTTGGCCGCCGGCATCTGGACCCGGGACATTTCCAAGGCTCACCGCACGGCGAAGCGCTTGAAGGCCGGCTCGGTGTGGATCAACCAGTACAACGGCTTCGACACTGCAATGCCCTTCGGTGGATACAAGCAGTCCGGCTGGGGCCGCGAGCTCGGCGCTTCGGCTATCGATCTCTACACCCAGACGAAGGCCGTCAACATCGCTCTCTGACCGACCCCATCGCTCATTCTCGTCCGACAATCAAGGAGATCACCAGTGAAGACCAAAGCTGCTGTACTGCTCGAGCCCGGAAAGCCTTTCGAGATCATGGAACTCGACCTCGACGGCCCGGGTGTGGGTGAGGTACTGATCAAGTACACCGCTGCCGGACTGTGCCATTCGGATCTGCACCTGACCGACGGTGATCTCCCGCCGCGTTACCCGATCGTCGGCGGACACGAAGGCTCGGGCATCATCGAAGAGGTCGGCCCAGGCGTCACGAAGGTCAAGCCGGGCGACCATGTCGTGTGTAGCTTCATCCCCAACTGCGGCACCTGTCGCTACTGCTCGACCGGTCGCCAGAACCTCTGCGACATGGGTGCCACCATCCTCGAAGGCTCGATGCCCGACGGTTCCTTCCGTTTCCACGGCAACGGAATGGATTTCGGCGGAATGTGCATGTTGGGAACGTTCTCCGAGCGCGCCACCATTTCTCAACACTCGGTAGTCAAGATCGACGATTGGCTTCCCTTGGAGACGGCAGTGGTCGTCGGCTGCGGCGTGCCGTCGGGTTGGGGAACGGCCGTCAACGCAGGCAACCTCCGCGCCGGTGACACCGCGGTGATCTACGGCATTGGTGGCCTCGGCATCAATGCCGTTCAGGGTGCGGTTTCGGCCGGCTGCAAGTACGTCGTTGTGGTCGATCCGGTTGCTCTCAAGCGTGAGACCGCACTGAAGTTCGGTGCTACGCATGCCTTTGCAGACGCCGAGAGCGCCGCTGCCAAGGTCAACGAGCTGACGTGGGGACAGGGTGCCGACGCGGCGCTCATCCTTGTCGGCACCGTCGACGAGGACGTGGTCAGTGCAGCGACGGCAGTGATCGGCAAGGGTGGCACCGTGGTGATCACGGGACTCGCCGACCCCGCCAAGCTGACCGTTCACGTGTCGGGTACTGACCTGACGCTGAATCAGAAGACGATCAAGGGCACGCTGTTCGGGTCCATGAATCCGCAGTACGACATCGTGCGACTGCTGCGTCTCTACGATGCCGGTCAGCTCAAGCTCGACGAACTGATCACCAACACCTACAGCCTCGAAGACGTCAACAAGGGCTACCAGGATCTACGTGACGGCAAGAACATCCGTGGCGTGATCATTCACGACAAGTAACCCCAAGTGCTGTGCGCCTTTATTAACCGCCCGCGGTTAATAAAGGCGCACAGCACTATTTCTTGGCTTTCGACAAAATCTGCATCAACTGAAGTAGCGCCGAGAACTTCGCGAACACCGAGCGCGAGACCACCGGACCGAAAGCCGCGGTGTCGGTTGCGTCGAAGGCGTCGAGCAGATCGCGGAAACTTTCGACCTGTTTGACCATCGCGTCGAGATCGACGTGCGTGACTGTGTCGGCGTCACGCAGAGCGAGCAGGTACTGCGGCGCCGTCACCAAGGCGACCGCCGGTATCTTCCGCTCGAACAACGGTTCACCCTCACCGAAATGAATGACCGGTCCTGGCGCCACGATTCGGCGATCGCCTGCCCCGATGTCGCGCCACAGCGGTGCAACGATGTCGTGTACTTCCCGACTCGTCGCGTAGAGCAGTTCCGGTTCCGGAGTGGTCTCCAACGAATAGCTGCCGATCGAGGTGTTCTCGGTATCGCCCAGTGCGCCGAGGTGTTCGATTGCGATCCCCGCTACTGCGCGCGCCTGACCGTCTTCGCCCTTCCACATCTCGGGGTGTGCTTCGAGCCAGGTGGACGTTGCCTGTCCGTGCTTGGACACCGCTGGAATGCGAAGGTGGCCGGTCGTCAGCACAAAAACGTACGACCGTCGATGCGGCTGCGCGACGGCGTGCCGCGCCAAGGCCAACATTCCCAGATGCCCGTTCTCCTCGACGCCGTTGGTTCCGTCGCTGTGAGTGATGAGCAGAATCGTCTCTTCCGGTGATGTCCCCGGGGATACCGCCCACACCGTGTCGGTCCGGGTGTCCGGATGCAGAGTTGCATCCAGAACCAGAGTGGCCCGCTGGCCCGAACGAGCTGCAGCGACAACCTTCCTGCCCTCGTCGCCGGCCACCCAGACGGCGGGGATGTCGTGGTACGGCTGCGTGAACGGAAGATATTGTCCCAGCGCGTTGTCCGGAGCGATGTCACGCCACACCGCGATCACGCCGAGCACTCCGGCTTTGCGGGCCTTGTCGAGTTTCGGGCCAAGAAGAGTCGCGGAGAGAACCGGATTTCGAAGAGTCTCGTCGGTGGCGATCGGACCCCACTCGCTGACCAGTAGTTTGCGGGGAAGATCGATGTGCGGGACCTCGATCACTGCGATCGCGCCCTTGGCCAAGGACCACTTGGGGCGTCGCGCGCTGACGTGGACCAGGGGAGCGGAGATTCCCTGAGGGCCGGTCAATCCCGAGTAGGGGAATGCGGACGAAACCTTGATCGGCCCCGTGGGCAATTCGATGCGAAGTCCGTCAGACGTTGCCGGTAGATCCCAGCGTTCGAAAGTGTGTGAATCACGCCGGACTTCGAGGCCCAGTTCGGTCAGTTCGTTCGCGACTTCCTCCACCACCGCGTGGTGCGAAGGTGATCCCGTCAATCGTGGCCCCCGCGCGTCGAGTCGCTGTTGGCCTGCAAGGAGGAGATCGCGATCGACGGCCTGGCCGTGATTCATGGGATTGCCTTTCGTGCTACGCGACGTCTGCTCTGGTGAGGCGCCTGCCCGTGTCGTGTCCACGGTACCGAGCGGTCTGAAAAGGACTCGGAGAGCGCGCCGGATATGCCGTTTTCGCAGATATACCAGGTGCCAACGAGCCGGTCGGTCCGTACCGTATGACCTTGGCACCGAAAGACTCCGTGTTCTTCGGACAGACCAGTCCACGGCGAGAGAGGCCTACGTTGGCTACGTATCTTTACAGGTTGGGGAAGTTCGCTTTCCGCCACAAGTATCTTGTGGTGGCCGCGTGGATTATCGTGATCGCGGTGGTGGGGGGCGCTATCAGCGCCACAAATCCGACGTTCTCCAAAGAATTCAATCTTCCGGGCACTGATTCACAGCGTGCGACCGAGTTGATGAACGAGAACTTTGCAGCGGCAGCGGAGCAGCAAACTCAGGCGTCGACCAGCATTCTCATCGCGGCAGACGACGGGCTTGCCGCGCACAGCGATCAGATCGATCAGTTGATCGCGCAGGCGAAGACGTTGCCGGACATCGTCGATCCCGAGAAGATCGTCAATCCGGTCACTCTCGCGGAGGCAAAGCCAGCGGTGGCGTCGGCCGTTCTCGGCGACAACGGCAAGGTCGGGCTGATCCAGCTCAATCAGTCGATTCGCATCGAGGATCAGACGCAGGCCAACAAGACCGCGTTCCTGGACTTGATGGCAAAGTTCCGCACCGGCGGCTTGCAAGTCGAAGGAACCGGCTCGATGATGCAGGTGCAGGCCGCGGGCGGTCTGTCGGAGATGCTCGGCTTCGCGGTGGCGTTCATCGTGATGATCGTGGCGTTCGGTGCACTCATCGCGGCGTTCATCCCGTTGTTCACTGCAATTCTGGGAATTGCGCTGGCCACTCTGACTGTCACCCTCGGCTCGGGCTTCTTCGACATCAACGAAGGCGTCACGGGAATCGTCACGATGATCGGCATCGCAGTCTCGATCGACTACGCGTTGTTCATCGTGTCGCGCTACCGCAGTGAGCTCAACCTGGGCGGAACCAGGGAAGCCGCCGCCGGACGCGCAGTAGGTACTGCCGGTTCGTCTGTCGTATTCGCAGGCCTGACAGTGGTGGTTGCGCTGGCGGCCCTGGCGGTGGTCGGGGTTCCGATGATCACGCAGATGGGAATCTCGGCAGCGGTTGCCGTCATCATCGCTGTGCTCGGCGCAATCACATTGATCCCAGCGGTTCTGGGTATCTTCGGCCGATTCGCGTTCTCGCCTCGTATCCCCGGGCTGCGCCACGGTGACGAGCCCGAGACGATGGAATCCAACGGACATCGCTGGGCCAAGATAGTCACCAAGTACCCGTGGCCGATCGCGGGTGCTGCGCTGGTGCTTCTGGTGATCGCGGCTATTCCGATGACGAAGCTCGAACTCGGACTCTCGTTCACTCAGGACGAAGAGCGGCCGGCACTTGCCCTGCTGCAACGTGGGTTCGGTGAAGGCGTCAATGGCGAATTGTTCGTCGTGCTCGACGCGCCTGACGGCACCGACATCACCGCGATTGCCGAAGGCACTGTCGCGCACATCAAGGGCCTCGACAACGTCGCAACTCCGGATCAGTTGATGTGGGTCGGAAACGGACCGGACGCAGCAAACCCGATGGCGGGCGCCAACTCTGCGCTGATCGCGGTCACCCCGCAGATGTCACCGAGCGGCCCCGAAACCCACGAGCTGATGAATCAGATCCGGGATTACGGATCGACGGTGAAATCGGAAGGCGCAGAACTCGGTGTAGCGGGGCAAACCGCGATCGTTGCCGACATGTCGTCGAAGCTCAGTTCCGCGCTCATCCCGTATCTCATCGTGGTTGTGGGGCTGGCGTTCATCATCATGATGGTCGTCTTCCGCTCGATCCTGGTGCCGCTGACCGCAACTCTCGGATTCCTGTTTTCCGTCTGTGCGACCTTCGGCGCCACGGTGGCCATCTTCCAGGAGGGCGACTTCGGGCTGATCGAGCACACACAACCCATCATCTCGTTCCTGCCGATCTTCATGATCGGTGTGGTCTTCGGGTTGGCGATGGACTATCAAGTGTTCCTCGTGACGCGAATGCGCGAGGAATACGTGCACGGATTGTCGGCCAAGGACGCCATCATCTCCGGCTACACCCATGGTGCTCGCGTGGTCGCGTCGGCGGCCATCATCATGATCTCCGTGTTCGGCGCATTCATGCTGTCCTCGGAGACGACAAGCAAGATGATGGGCTTCGGCCTCGCGGCTGCAGTCTTCTTCGACGCCTTCATCATCCGCATGATCGTGATCCCTGCGGTCATGTCGATTCTCGGTGATTCGGCATGGAAGTTGCCGGCGTGGCTCGACAAGATCCTGCCGAACGTCGACATCGAGGGTGAAGCGATTCGACGGATTCCGATCGAGCAGGATCCGGATTCCGATCCAGACCCGAATCAGGTGCCTGTGAGGGTGTAAGCACTCAGGCAGTCAGAACGGGGTGCCGGTTGCACAGCAACTGGCACCCCGTTCTTCTGTGTTCATACGGAGCCCGCGCGATAGGAAACCATCCGGTTGGTAACAGAAATTGCTGTGATCGCGACAGGAATTCCAGAGGCGACGCGCATCGGGGGCGAGCCGTGACGGTGACTGCGAGGGTACGTGTCGAAGGAGCAAACCGATTTGAAGCGGGCCGAGAAGTGGACCTTCGCGCTGACGGTCGTCTCCCTGATCGCCGGCGGGACAGTGGTTGCCGGGCTGGTGGATCGGTGGAGCAGTTCGCCGTCCGATGACATCTCGGTAGCTGCGACTTCGTCGATCAGCATGACGTCCACACCGGAAGAGATGGCGCCGGAGGACCTGCCTGAATTCTCGTACGTCACGCCGAGCGCGGTGTACCCGACCACGATTCCGGGTTGTGAAAGCGTCGAAGCGCCGGACGACGAACACGGAATCTCGATCTTCACATCGACAGGTGGCGACGACGCGTACGACGACCCACGTTTTCCGTGGTTTTCCGGCGCCAAAGCTGTATCGATGTCGGATGCGGTCGCCGATGCGATTCCGGACGGCGTCGAGATCAAGTTCGCCAGTCCGAGCCGATCACTCCAGTTCGGTCCGATCTCGGCACCGTCGACCTCGGACGAGTTACCCGAGGGATGGACGATCGAGGATCTGGCGTCCACTGATGCGTCGGCGACAATACTTCGAGGCGAGGCCAGTGGTGGACTGTCGGTCTCGGTCAACAGCAGTAAGGCGCCGGTTCCTCCGTGCATTGCCGGTTCTCTCGTCGAACGTCGCTCACTCGCGGATGGTTCAGTTGTGGACGTGCAGGACTCGTGGAGTGAAATCAACGGACAACGCACTCTCTCTCGTTCGGCGTTCCTTTACGGCATCGATGGCACACGAGTTCACGCCTATCTCGATGACACTGCCGATCGAGTCGGCGCCGAGGTTCAGGCAAGCGGCGCGCTTCCACTGACCATCGACGAACTGGTGTCCTTGGTCAGCCTGCCGCAACTGCGAATCACGACGCCTGCTCCGCCGGGTACGGCACCGCTTTCGCCCGGGTGCCACGGGATCCCCCGAGACTCTGGCGACGTGGCCGAACTCGATCGCGCGACGATCGAACGTCTCAACGCGGTACTCGAAGTCAGATGGCGCGCTGTACCTCCGGGTTTTCCGATTCTTGATACCGGACCGGGCACTCTGACGGTGGCGGAGAATGACAAGTCCACTGCATGTCAGAGACTTCTCACCCGGACGGGAGACAGCGAGTCGACGCTCAACATGACAATTACCGGCGGACAACCACTCCCTACGGAGCCCAACAAATACGACCCTTCCTACGACGGGCACCCCTTGGAGGTCGTGACGCGACCGGATGGATCCGTGATCGAGCGAGACGAACGGAACTACGCGACCGTGCCCATGACAAATGACGGCTCGAAAGCAGAATCGACGCAGGAAACGAGCAGGTCGGTGGTCGTCACCCGCCCGAATGGGACCCAAGTCTCGGTTTCGTCGTCGGCTGCGATCCCGAACGATCCGATGACGTTCGCGCAGTTGGAGTTTCTCGCGACGACCGAAGGCTTGGAGATTCGATGACCACCAGATTCTCCCCGAAATCGCGACTTCGGATCGCGGCCGCCGCAGCCGTAGTCACCGTCACTGCCGCCATCGCCACGGTGGTCACGTCGACGAGTTCCGAACCGACAGCGATCTCGTCGCCGCTATGGAGCGTCGAGGCCTCCGAGATTCTCGGGCGCGAGTTCGCGATCTTCCGGAGCCCACTTGTTGGAACCGAATTCAACATGGACATGGGCGGATTCATCGACGCCGGATCACTCGTGGTCACGATGATCGGTATGCCGGATCGTCAGGCGTATTCGTTGGACGACGCAGAATTGGTCGGATTGGACGCCGAAGATGGCACAGTTCGTTGGCGCACGTCGGCGGTCGACATCGGTGGTTGCTCCGAGACTCTGCTCGGCAGTTCGGTGCTGTGTTTCTCCGGGCCGTACGTATCCGGTGGTTCGTACTCGCTGTTCGACATCGAGACGGGAGAGCGGCGAGACATCAAGACACCGTGGTCGCCGATCGTCGCGGTTGTCTCGGGCGACACCGTACTCGCGCTCGAAGGTGATATCGAGAGCAACGACGTTCGCGTGCACAGCGGAACCGTCGACGATCCGGAAGCGAACTGGTCCAAAGCGTTCGACGTCGGTGGATCGTGGGAAGCCGGATACGTCGATCCGGTGATGTCGGTTCACGGCGACCTGGGCGTGATCGCTCTCGACGAGTCCTTGGGATTCGACGTGAAGACCGGCGAACAGCGGTGGGTACACGGTTACTCCACCTGTTCGACCGCGCACACATCGTCCGACGGGGTGACATTGGTGTCGGATGGCGGTTGCGAAGGCAATGGCCGTCCGACAAGTGAGTACGCGCTCGATCAGTACGGGCGCGAGTTCGCCAGGACGGACGAACTGCCTTCGGAGTCCTCGTACTACGGCGGACGATACAGCCGAGATGATCCGGCGGGAGGATCGACTCCGATCATTCTGGGACACAGCGGTTTCGACCGGACTTCGGGCGAGAAATTGTGGTCCAACAGTGAAGTCTTCGACACCGCACAGTCGTTGGCGGTGATCGGCAACGTGATCGCCGTGACCCGCTCCGGTTCCGAGCCCGAGGTCCAGTTCGTGGACCTGCTCACCGGGGAGGTCCTGTGGCGCTCGAACGCCGAGCGCGCCGGAGAGATCGCCTGGCACGGGGATGTCGTTATCGACGAGGGCAACGTCTACGGAACAGATGTCAGGACCGGCCAACGGAGTTGGGAGGTCCAAGTCGTCCAGGACGGGGACGACGAGTTCACGCCTTGGGTGATGCCGCGCGAGCTGTGGGCGGGGGAGAAGGTGCTGTTGCGTTCCAGTGAAGACCGCATCACGGCGTTGAAACTGTCGTGAAATTCGGTGGCTGCGAACCTTCGGCGATTAGCGAAATTCGATGGGTTACTGGTGAACTGGCATGATTCGACCTTTCGACATGCCGAACAAGCGCCTGAACTCCAGGCGCTCCTGCTCGAAGTTGTAGATGCGGTAGACGGGCCACACGAGCGCATGGAGCATCGAGTCGCCCCAGATGGTCAGTTTGAGGCGCCAATTCATGATGTTGTGAAGGTGCAGAACCGATTCGGATGCTTGGTTGTACTTCAGGTACTCCAACGGAGGGGTTTCACCGCGTCGACCGGACGTTTCTGCTCGCATGTCGGCGATCTGACCGATCGTCATCCCTTCCTCCCGAAGGCACAGTGAAAGGTCGATATCTTCGTGGATGTCCGGCCGGTCACTGACTTGCTCGCGGACCGACAACCATGCGCTTTTTCTGATCGCCATGTTCGCTCCGGCGACAGCGAGTACTTGACGTTCGCAATCGAACTTCCCCTGCTTCACCTGCCTGTCCAGTGCGTAGCGGTGGATTCGAGCAAACGGCGATTCGAAGAGGTAGGTGAGTCCGGCAACTGCTGAATGAGCGGTGCTGCGTTGGAAGAAACCCTTGACCGCATCTGCCCATCCCGGTTGTACCCGTGTGTCCGCGTCGATACGACCGATGATGTTGCCGGTCGAGGCGTCGAAGCCCGCGTTCCGGGCGTGTACGACGCCTTGGCGGGCCTCGAAGACATATCTGACTTTGTCGTACTTCTCGGCGAACTCCTGGATGATCGATGCAGTACCGTCCGTCGAGTTGTTGTCGACAATCAGAATCTCATCGATTTCCGACTCGGTCAGTAGACGCTCGATGCAGCCGGAAACCGCGTTCTCTTCGTTGAATACCGGAACAACCACCGAAAGTCGATTAGTGGACAAGTGTTCAATATCCTGCATGGATGCGGTCACTGTATTCCTTTGCTGGGCAATTGGGTCCAGTCCTTCGCAAAGGTTACGATAGCAATAGGT
Source organism: Rhodococcus sp. MPR-R1B (assembly GCF_058793255.1). Taxonomy (NCBI): domain Bacteria; kingdom Bacillati; phylum Actinomycetota; class Actinomycetes; order Mycobacteriales; family Nocardiaceae; genus Rhodococcus; species Rhodococcus sp. MPR-R1B. The sequence continues at coordinate 22,991 of NZ_JBXAFO010000036.1, read as the reverse complement.
GACCATTCGGACAATTTGAACCGAGGGCCATATGATCAATCCCGCAACAGCTTATTGCGGGAAACTATCAGCATAAGTGCAGCTGGCACGGCATAAATGCATGCAGAATAAGGCTTTCGGAACTGATTGATTTTTACCCACTCGAGTCTATTCGTCGGTCGAACACCGGACTTTAGTCCTTCTAATTCCGGCAAATATAATGCTGCCCGTTCGCTGAATTGTGAATCGCCACTGCGGCAACCGTCGGGCAATATCTAGATGTCGCAAGTTGCTTTTCAGTGAAGTGGAGTCGGTGCAGCGCAAGTGCCATATTTGTAGATTCAACGGACCCTTGACGGCAAGGTTGCCGCCATCTGCAAATATTTGCTTTTGTAGCTGTCGGTCTGGATTTTCCAGTGAAGTCTGCCCCCGCGACTTTTCAGCACCGATTTCCGATGTGCAAACAGCAGCCGGCACCTACCTATCGGGTCAGGATGCCTTCGGTTTCGGGTGCCGGAACGGTTTTCCCCGTGATCGGATCGACTTCCTCGAGCGGTGGAACGTCTTCTCCGTCGAGCACTCGGCGCATGCGCTCCTTGTCGAGCTGCCCCTCCCAATTGGCGACCACGAAGGTTGCGACACAGTTCCCGAGCAGGTTCACCGACACCCGCATCGAATCCATGATTCGATCGGCGCCCAGTAGGAGAGCGACTGCGGCAACTGGAATTGCGCCGTGACCGATTGCGGCCACGGTGGCCGACAGCGCCAGGAATGACGATCCCGGCACGCCGGCCATTCCCTTCGAGGTGAGCATCAGAACCAGGACGGCAGTGATCTGTTCACCGAGTGTCAGGTCCACGCCGAGTGCCTGCGCCAGAAACAGCATGCAGATCGACAGGTACAGCGTCGCGCCGTCGAGATTGAACGAGTAGCCGGTAGGCACCACCAATCCTGTTGTAGTGCGCGAGCATCCGGCGTTGGTGAGCTTGACCATGATTCGGGGCAGAACTACTTCGGTCGACGCTGTTCCCAAAGCGAGGAAGAGTTCGTCCTTGATGTACTTGACGAATTTCCACAGGTTCACGCCCGCGAAGTACCTGACTATCGCGGCCAGGATGAGGATGAACAGGACGGCGGCGAGATAGCATGCGGCGATCAGCTTTCCGTAACTTCCGAGCGAAGCGATCCCGTACTGACCGACGATGTACGCCATCGCGCCCAAAGCGCCCAACGGCGCCAGTCTCATGATCCAGCCGATGATCGTGAAGAACAGATGGCTCAGACGATCGACGAGTTCGAACACGATCGGTGGTCCACTCTCACCCGCCTTGGCCAATGCGAGCCCGAACAGTACGGCGAAGAAGAGGACTTGGAGGAGTGCGTTCTCGGCGAAGGCCGAAACTATCGACACCGGAATGATATTGAGCAGGAATTCGACGGTGTGGGGAAGTTCGCCACTTCCGGTCTTGGCTGCCACGGCGTCCGCACCGTTCGCAAGCGTCTCCGGATCGATGTCGAATCCCGCACCCGGCTTCATCAGATTTCCGATGAGCAGCCCGAACAACAGGGCGAAGGTGGTCACGACCTCGAAGTAGATGAGTGCTTTGACGCCGATACGCCCCACGGCCTTCAGATCCCCGACGTGGGCGATCCCGATCACAACGGTGCAGAAGATGATCGGCGCGATCAGCATTTTGATCAGCTTGATGAACCCGTCGGCGAGGGGCTTGAGGTTCGCGCCGAATTCCGGCCACAACCAGCCGATGAGAACACCGATGACGATAGCGGCGATCAATTGCACGAACAGTGATCGGTACCAGGGCGGCTTGTTGGCGAGTCGCGCGAGCTCGCTGTTCGGCAGTTTTACGGAAGTTGGCATGGATGGGAACGGTAGGTCCGCTTGATTGCGAAAAAATAACTCGCGAATGTCGTGGATGTAACGCGTCGAGGTTGCATCTCGGACAACAATTCGGTCAACAAGCGACAGTTGTGTGTGACTGTGGTTATTGTTTCCCTGAGCGGTGATCTTCCGTCCGCGTGCATGCACGACGTGTGAGAGGGGCTGTCATGGGGCAAATTATCGGAACCATCATTTTCGGCGCAGTCATCGGAATCCTGGCTCGTCTCGTACTGCCAGGTAAGCAGCAGTACGGCATGATCGTGACCGTCGTGCTGGGTATCGCCGGAGCGCTTATCGGGTACTGGGTCTGGGGAGCGATCTCGGACAAGGGCGACACGGGTGGAATCGACTGGATCCGCTGGATCATCAGCATCGCCGCGGCGGCCGTGCTCTCGATCGGCTACAGCGCCGTCACGGGCAAGAAATAGCAAGCCGACCCAATTCGAGAAGTGGGGGGGGGGGGGGGGGGGGGGGGGGGGGGGGGGGGGGGGGG
>NZ_JBXAFO010000036.1:0-20609 GCF_058793255.1 Rhodococcus sp. MPR-R1B | reverse complement strand
CTCCCGAAGTTCGGGAGGGCGCACTTCTTTTTGTTTGCCCTAGTTGTCCGACCCCAGTTGTGAGCGAACGGCACTTTCGTCGCCTCAGATGCGCCGAAAGGCGCGTTCGCTCAGGGGAGGGGGACCGAATTCAGAGCGCCCGTCGCTGAAGATGCAGCGCCTCGAGGAACTGCGCCGGCAGATCCTGCTCGAGGATTTCGTCGTCAGGATGCGGTAGCGCTTTGATTTTGGCGAACTCGTCGTTGAGTCGTTCCATCTTGACGTCCAGGCGGTGTGCCGCGGCTGCAGCCTCGGTGAGTTCGTCGAGGAGTTCGACGGGAACCTCGCGGTTGTACTTGTAGTAGATCTTGTGTTCGAGGCTCGCCCAGAAATCCATCGCGATCGTGCGGATCTGAAGTTCGATCGGTACGTGCCTGACGCGGTCACTCATGAAAACCGGGACCTCGACGATCAAGTGCAAGCTCTTGTAGCCGTTGGGTTTCGGATCGGCGATGTAGTCCTCGCGCTCGATCACCCGAAGGTCCGTCTGGCTGGTGAGCATCTCGGCGATTCGGTACGTGTCGGAAATGAAGCTGCAGGTGATACGTACTCCAGCGATGTCGAAGATGTTCTTCGAGATGTCGTCGATCGTCAGCGGGACGTTCAGGCGTTGAGCCTTTCGCAGGATGCTGTCCGGTGACTTGACCCGTGACGTGACGTGTTCGATGGGGCTGTACTGATTGATGTGAGTGAACTCGTCCTTGAGGATGTTCACCTTGGTCATCAGTTCGGAGATTCCGAATTGGTACAACATCATGAAGCGGGAGAACTCGGTCCGCAGTTCGGCGAAATCGGCCCTGCTGACCCCACTGCTGTCTTCCACGTTCGGCACCCTCATCTGTTAGCTGGTGTAACCAGTCTGCCACCGATTGTGCCGTGTCCGGTTTCAGTGGGTGCGCAGTGCGGCGAGCGTCATATCCCGCAGGACTCGACGCGCGCGTGCCGGCGAAGCGGGGTTGGCGCTGTGAGGGGTCGAGTTGATCAGACCGAAGGTGGCATGCGCTTTGATTCGTGCGTCCGCCTGATCGAGTTGGGGATCGAGTTGCTCGAGCACCCCGACCCAGACCTCGACGTACTTGCGCTGCGTCTGGCGTACCTGTCGACGCGCGTCGGCCGGCAGGCTTTCGAGGTCGCGGTCCTGGATGCGGATCAGGTCCGGCTCGCCGAGCGCGAAGTCGAGGTGGAACTCCACCAGTGCGTCGAGAGCAGCGCTCGGTGAGTCCGCTGCCTCCGCTGCCGCAGAGCCGCCTTCGTGCAGGCGCGTGCTGATGCCGACGAGAAGTTCCACGAGGACGGCATCCTTGTTGGGGAAATGCCGGTACACGGCCGGGCCGCTGATGCCGACGGCGGCGCCGAGGTCTTCGAGTCGCACACTCACGAATCCGCGCTCGGCGATCAACCGGGCGGCGGCGTCCAAGAGCTGACGTCGACGGTCGGCCTTCATCTGATCGCGTCGCGTCGGAGCTGCTACCTGCTCAGAGGTCATTCTCTCGATCTTTCTTCGCTTGTGTTCTGGACAACTCAGTTAATCATAGTTAATCTAGTTTCAGTTATCGAGCATTAACTCATGGCGAAGGCGGCGGGATGACTCCCAGTGGAATCACGCAAGGATCGGGCTACCGGTCCGATCACACCGTTCTGGTGGACGAACTGAAGAAGAAACTGGCGCAAGCAGCGCTGGGTGGCAACCAGCGCTCTCGCGAGCGTCACGTGAGCAGAGGGAAGTTACTGCCGCGAGATCGCGTCGACTCGCTGCTCGACCAGGGCAGCCCGTTCCTCGAGCTGTCCCCACTGGCGGCCAACGGCCTGTACGACGACGAGTGCCCGGGCGCCGGCGTCATCACCGGTATCGGTCGTGTGTCGGGTCGCGAGTGCGTCATCGTTGCCAACGACGCGACGGTCAAGGGCGGCACCTACTACCCGATGACGGTGAAGAAGCACCTGCGCGCGCAGGAAGTTGCGCTGCAGAACAACCTTCCCTGCATCTACCTCGTCGACTCCGGCGGCGCCTTCCTGCCGCGCCAGGACGAGGTCTTCCCGGACCGTGAGCACTTCGGCCGGATCTTCTACAACCAGGCGACCATGAGCGCCAAGGGGATTCCCCAGATCGCCGCGGTTCTCGGTTCGTGCACCGCGGGCGGCGCCTACGTGCCCGCGATGAGCGACGAAGCAGTGATCGTCCGCAACCAGGGCACCATCTTCCTCGGCGGCCCGCCGCTGGTGAAGGCAGCCACCGGCGAGATCGTGACGGCGGAAGAGCTCGGCGGCGGCGACCTGCACTCCAAGGTTTCCGGCGTCACCGACCACCTGGCCGAGGACGACCGCGACGCACTTCGGATCGTGCGCAACATCATTGCCACGCTCGGCCCCCGGTCCGAGCGCCCGTGGGACGTCATCTCCACGGTTCCGCCCGTCGCCGATCAGAGCGAGCTGTACGACGTCGTTCCGACTGATCCCCGTACTCCGTACGACGTGCACGAGGTCATCACCAAGCTCGTCGACGGTGGCGCGTTCCAGGAGTTCAAGGCTGAATACGGCAAGACGCTCGTCACCGGTTTCGCGCACATCGAGGGCCACCCGGTCGGCATCATCGCCAACAACGGCGTGCTCTTCGGCGAATCCGCCATGAAGGGAGCACATTTCATCGAACTGTGTGACAAGCGCAGTGTGCCGCTGCTGTTCCTGCAGAACATCGCGGGCTTCATGGTGGGACGCGACTACGAGGCCGGCGGCATCGCCAAGCACGGCGCCAAGATGGTCACGGCAGTCGCGTGTGCGCGGGTCCCCAAGCTGACAGTTGTCATCGGCGGCTCGTACGGCGCCGGCAACTACTCCATGTGTGGACGCGCGTATTCACCTCGCTTCCTGTGGATGTGGCCGAACGCGCGCATCTCGGTCATGGGCGGCGAGCAGGCAGCTTCGGTGCTCTCGACGGTTCGTAGCGAGCAGCTCGACAGCGCGGGTAATCCGTGGTCGGCCGAGGACGAAGAATCCTTCAAGGCGCCGATCCGCGAGCAGTACGAGGCTCAGGGCAATCCGTACTACTCCACTGCGCGGCTGTGGGATGACGGTGTCATCGATCCCGCAGATACCAGAACTGTTCTCGGCCTGGCCCTTTCGGTGTGCGCGAACGCGCCGATCGAGCCGGTCTCCTACGGCGTCTTCCGGATGTGAGCGAAATGACTGAGTTGCGCACTATCGATACTGTTCTCGTGGCCAACCGCGGTGAAATCGCGGTTCGCGTGATCCGCACGTTGCGTGAGTTGGGAATTCGCAGCGTCGCCGTCTACAGCGACGCCGACGCGAATGCTCGCCACGTCCGCGAGGCCGACACTGCCGTCAACATCGGACCGGCCGCGGCGCGTGAAAGCTACCTCGTCATCGACAAGGTCATCGACGCTGCCAAGTCCACCGGTGCTCAGGGTATTCACCCCGGTTACGGCTTCCTGTCGGAGAACTCGGCGTTCTCGGCTGCCTGTGCGGCTGCCGGAATCGCCTTCCTCGGTCCCTCCGAGCACGCCATCGAGGTGATGGGTGACAAGATCACCGCGAAGAACGCCGTTGCCGCGTTCGACGTACCGGTGGTCCCGGGTATCGCTCGCCCCAATCTGACCGACGAAGAACTGATCGCAGCGGCCGAGGACATCGGCTACCCGGTGTTGGTCAAGCCTTCGGCCGGCGGAGGCGGCAAGGGAATGCGTCTGGTCGAGGATCCGGCCAATCTGGCCGAGGCTCTTCGCAGTGCCCGCCGTGAGGCCGCGTCGTCGTTCGGCGACGACACCCTGTTCCTCGAGCGATTCGTCCTGCGGCCCCGGCACATCGAGGTCCAGGTTCTCGCCGACCAGCACGGCAACGTCGTTCACCTCGGTGAGCGCGAATGCAGCCTGCAGCGGCGTCATCAGAAGGTCATCGAAGAGGCTCCCTCGCCGCTGCTCGATCAGGTGACCCGTGACCGGATCGGCGCGGCAGCGTGCAACACCGCTCGAAGCGTCGATTACACCGGCGCCGGCACCGTGGAGTTCATCGTCTCCGCCGACAAGCCGGACGAGTTCTTCTTCATGGAGATGAACACCCGCCTCCAGGTCGAGCATCCCGTTACCGAAATGGTGACCGGACTGGATCTGGTCGAATGGCAGGTCCGTGTGGCAGCAGGGGAGAAGTTGGCCTTCTCCCAGAGTGACATCACGCTGACCGGGCACGCCATCGAAGCTCGTGTGTACGCGGAGGATCCGGGCCGTGGGTTCCTGCCGACGGGCGGCCGCGTCGTCGATCTGGTCGAGCCGTCAGGTTCCGGCGTGCGCGTCGATTCCGGACTGCTCGCGGGCACCGTCGTCGGCAGTGACTACGACCCGATGCTCAGCAAGGTCATCGCCCACGCTCCCGACCGCGCGGGCGCACTGCGCAAGCTCGATCGCGCACTCGGTGACACCGCAGTGCTCGGAGTCGTGACCAACATCGAATTCGCACGGTTCCTCCTCGCTGATCCGGATGTGATCGCGGGCAACCTCGACACCGGTCTGCTCGATCGTCGCGTCGAAGACTTTGTCGCAGCCGACGCCTCCGACGAGGTGCTCATTGCTGCCGCGGCGTATCGCTGGCTCTCGCGGTGGACAACCTCGGAATGCGTTGATCCCTGGGATGTCCCGAGTGGGTGGCGCGTCGGAACTCCCGCTCCGACCAGCATCAGGCTCTCCGCCGGCACCCGAACGGCGCACGTTGCGATCGTCGGCGTTCCCGCGGCTGCAAAGGTCGAGGTCGAAGGTTCACAGCCGCGCGCATTCAGCGCGACCCTGACGGGATCCGAACTGGCGGTGGTGATCGACGGACGTCGACGCACGTTTGTCGTCGCCGAGACCGATGGTGGTCTGTGGCTGGCAGGCGGCGGAACCTGGCACGTGCGCGAGGTTGCCGAAGTCAGCGTTCGCGGTGAGGACAAGCATGCCGGTGACGCCGAAATCGCCAGCCCCATGCCCGGTGCCGTCATCGCAGTCAACGTCGAGAACGGCGCGGCAGTGAGCGCGGGACAACCACTCGTCGTGGTCGAGGCCATGAAGATGGAGCACTCCTTGACGTCCCCGATCGACGGGATCGTGGAAGTGCTTGTCCGTCAGGGCGATCAGGTGATGGTGGATCAGGTTCTGGCCCGCGTGGTACCTGTCGCGGACGAAGAGACTGCAGAAGTAAAGACCGAGAACACGACGCAGAAGGAAGACGCCTGATGTCCGATTACCTTGCCACCGGAGCGCTTCCGGACGAATACCAGCAGCTCGCCAAGACGGTTGCGGATTTCGCGAAGACCGTAGTGGCACCGGTTGCTGCCGAGCACGACGCCAACCACACCTTCCCGTACGAGGTAGTGGCCGGGATGGCCGACATGGGACTGTTCGGCCTGCCGTTTCCCGAGGAGTACGGCGGAATGGGCGGCGACTACTTCGCACTCTGCCTGGCGCTCGAAGAGCTGGGCAAGGTCGACCAGAGCGTCGCGATCACTCTCGAAGCTGGTGTGTCCCTTGGTGCCATGCCGATCTACCGTTTCGGTAACGAGGCACAGAAGCAGGAGTGGCTTCCGCAGCTCACCAGCGGCAAGTCGTTGGCTGCCTTCGGCCTGACCGAACCCGGTGCGGGTAGCGACGCCGGCGGCACCAAGACCACCGCGAAGTTCGACAGCGGTGAGTGGATCATCAACGGCAACAAGCAGTTCATCACCAACTCGGGCACCGACATCACCAAGCTCGTGACGGTCACCGCGGTCACGGGTGTCAAGGACGGCGGCAAGAAGGAGATCTCGACGATCCTCGTGCCGACCACGACGCCCGGCTTCACGGCCGAACCGGCGTACAACAAAGTCGGTTGGAACGCATCCGACACCCATCCGCTCACGTTCGCCGATGTTCGTGTCCCCGAAGAGAATCTGCTCGGTGAGCGCGGCCGCGGCTACGCGAACTTCCTGCGCATCCTCGACGAAGGCCGCATCGCTATTTCCGCGTTGAGCGTCGGTGCCGCCCAGGGCTGCGTCGACGAGTCGATCAAGTATGCCAAGGAACGCGAGGCGTTCGGTCGCCCCATCGGACACAACCAGGCCATTGCGTTCAAGATCGCGCGTATGGAGGCTCGTGCCCACGTCGCACGTACCGCGTACTACGACGCGGCCGCACTCATGTTGTCGGGCAAGCCGTTCAAGAAGCAGGCGTCCATCGCCAAGCTGATTTCTTCCGAAGCAGCCATGGACAACGCCCGTGACGCCACGCAGATCCACGGCGGATACGGCTTCATGAACGAGTACGCCGTCGCGCGCCACTACCGTGACAGCAAGATCCTCGAAATCGGTGAGGGAACGACCGAGGTGCAGTTGATGCTCATCGCTCGTGAGGCAGGGCTGTGACGAACCCCAAGAAGATCACTCAGCGCGGGCTCTGGTTCGAGGAGTTCGAGGTCGGCGCGATCTACGAGCATCGCCCAGGCCGGACGGTGACCGAGGCTGACAACGTCCTGTTCACGACTTTGACCATGAACACGCAGGCGTTGCATCTCGATGCCGCGTACAGCGAGGACACTCAATTCGGTGTGCGGCTGGTCAATTCGATGTTCACCCTGTCGACCATCGTCGGCTTGTCCGTCGCGCAGTTGACGCAGGGCACCATCGTGGCGAACCTCGGTTTCTCCGAGATCAGCTTCCCGAAGCCGCTCTTTCACGGCGACACCTTGTATGCCGAGACGCTCATCGCGGACAAGCGCGAATCGAAGAGCCGTCCAGGTGAAGGCATCGTGACGCTCGTGCACACCGGGCGTAACCAGCACGGTGACGTCGTCGCACTGGCCACGCGCAAGACACTGGTGCAACTGCGTCCGGCAGAGGTGTCCTCATGACGTGGACGCCGCCGGGGCCGGCGTGGTTGTTCTGCCCGGCGGATCGTCCCGAGCGCTATGCGAAGGCCGCGGCTGTTGCCGACGTCGTGATCCTCGATCTCGAAGACGGTGTGGCTCCGGCCGACAAGGAAGCCGCACGTGCAGCCCTGATCGACACGCCTCTCGATCCGGAGCGGACGGTCGTGCGCGTCAATCCGGTCGGTACACCTGATCACGAACTCGATCTGATCGCGCTGGACGGCACACACTATTCGCGTCTCATGCTGTCCAAGTGCGAATCGGCCGAGGACGTCCTCTCGCTCGCACCGGCGGACGTGGTTGCGCTCGTCGAGTCCCCGCGAGGAGCCCTCGCCGTGGCCGACATCGCGCTTGCTGCGAACGCCATCGGTGTCATGTGGGGAGCCGAGGATCTTGTGGCAGGTCTCGGCGGTAATTCGAGCAGGCACCCGAACGGTTCGTACCGCGACGTTGCCAAGCACGTCCGATCGACGTCTCTCCTGGCCGCGAAGAGCTACGGCCGGTTGGCTGTCGATTCCGTGTACCTCGACATCAAGGACCTCGTCGGCCTCGGCGTCGAGTCCGCTGATGCCGTCGCAGTCGGCTTCGACGTGAAGGTTGCGATCCATCCGAGTCAGGTCGAGGTCATCCGTGGGGCCTTCGCACCTTCGGAAAAAGAGATCGACTGGGCCACACGAGTGCTTGCCGCGGTGTCTACTGAACGTGGTGTGTTCGCGTTCGAGGGCAAGATGGTCGACGCTCCCGTTCTCCGTCACGCCGAGAAGCTTCTTCACCGAGCCGGAATCTTTCAGCAGAAGGAGAACTAACGGATGAGCAAAGTCGTGAATACGGCAGCTGAGGCAGTTGCCGACATCGCGAGCGGATCCAGGCTCGCAGTGGGCGGCTTCGGGCTGTGCGGTATTCCCGACGCACTGATCGCGGCGATCGCCGACGGCGACGCCACCGATCTCGAGGTGTTCTCCAACAACTGCGGTGTCGACGACTACGGTCTCGGCATTCTGCTCGGCGCGCACCGGATCGCCAGGGTGACGGCGTCGTACGTGGGGGAGAACAAGGAGTTCGCGCGCCAGTATCTCGCCGGTGAGCTCGAAGTGGAGTTGACGCCGCAGGGGACGCTGGCCGAGCGGCTGCGAGCTGGCGGTACCGGCATCCCGGCGTTCTACACTCCGGCCGGCGTCGGCACCCCGATCGCCGACGGCGGATTGCCGTGGCGATACAACCCGGACGGTTCGATCGCCGTGGCGTCGCCACCGAAGGCGACGGCAGTGTTCGGTGGCCGCACGTATGTATTGGAAGAGGCGATCACCGCTGACTTCGCGCTCGTGCACGCGGACTACGGCGACACCGAAGGAAATCTCGTCTTCAACAAGACCGCGATGAACTTCAACCCGCTTGCTGCCATGGCCGGCCGGATCACCATCGCGCAGGTGGAGAACCTCGTCGAGCCGGGCGACATCGACCCCGCGCACGTGCACCTACCTGGAGTGTTCGTCGCGCGGGTCGTGCACACAGGCCCACAGGAGAAGCGGATCGAGAAGCGGACCGTCTCAGGAGGCACCAAGTGACCAGTGCAGATGAAACCCGTATCGGTTGGACTCGCCACGAGATGGCCGCTCGCGCTGCCGCCGAGATGCGGCCGGGGGAGTACGTCAACCTCGGCATCGGCCTGCCGACGCTGATCCCCAGTTACCTGCCCGAGGGCGTCAAGGTGGTCCTCCACAGCGAGAACGGCATCCTCGGTACCGGACCGTATCCGACCGATGATCAGGTCGATGCCGACCTCATCAATGCAGGTAAAGAAACCGTCACCGTCAATTCAGGCGCCGCGTTCTTCGACTCGGCTCTCTCCTTCGGCATGATCCGCGGTGGTCACATCGACACCGCGGTGCTCGGCGGGATGCAGGTATCGAAGACCGGTGACCTTGCCAACTGGTTGGTGCCGGGCAAGATGGTGAAGGGTATGGGCGGGGCGATGGACCTGGTCCACGGTGCCCGCCGCGTCATCGTCGTGATGGAGCACACCGACCGCGACGGCAATCCCAAGATCGTCGAGGCCTGCACGCTGCCGCTTACCGGTCAGAGCGTCGTCAACCGGATCATCACCGACCTGGCAGTGCTGGACGTCGCCGCGGACGGGCTGCAGCTTGTGGAGCTGGCTCCAGGGGTCAGCAGCGAGCACCTGAAGAGTGTGACTGGTGTGGGCTTTTCCTGAAGCTTCGTACCGTAAATCGAAGAACGCGCCGACCGCTGGTCGGCGCGTTCTTTCGTCGGTCTGTCGGCGAGTACCGATAGTCTCGATCAGCGACTGTCGAATCTTGTTCGAGCTCAGACACCCAGTACCTGGCGGCCCTGTAAATTGTCCGAGGTGACTGATGTGGATTGGGGTGTAGATCGTCGGTTGCAATTGATTGTCCCAGGGGGAGAGGTATCGCGCGCCGCGTCTGAACGGTGCGTTTCGGCAATGCGATCGGGGGGTAGATGAGCTGGGCGATTTGTAACGAATTGCAACAAAACCGTCGATACACCGGGGTATGGATTTCTCTTGTCACCTATGTATCGGAGACAATGGGTGGTTCTGGCTCGTCGAGGTTGGATGAGGTCGGTAGCTGCTGCGAATCGGACGTTCGGCTCGCACGGGTGCGCAATGGTGTGGAAGAGAGGCTGTGGGCGTGAATTCGCTGGGTAACGGAGAACTGGGGAGCGGCAAGCCGGAGGTCGGCAGCTCGCCGGAAGACGTTCAGCGATCCGACGCATTCCCGCTTTCCGCGGCCCAGCTCGGTATGTGGTTCGCGCAACACCTCGATCCCGCCGTTCCGGTCAACATCGCTCAGTACGTCGAACTCCGTGGTGCTCTGGAACTTGACGCCCTTCGCCAGGCCTGCGCAGACGCCGGTCGCGAAATCGGGTCGGCCTTCGTCCGGATCTTCGAGATCGACGCCCAGCCTTACCAGATCATCGACCCCACACTCGATGATTCGGTCGGTTACGTCGACCTTCGTAGTGAAGACGACTCGCACGACGCTGCCATGCGGTGGATGCGAGCAGATCGCAGCCGGCCGATCGACATGCTCACGGACCGCTTGATCTCTGCCACGATCCTGCGGCTCGGCGAGAATCGCTACTACTGGTACACGCGGGTCCACCACACAATTCTCGACGGATTCGGTGCGTCGACGTTCGTCACTCGTGTGGCGGAGCTGTACTCGGCGCGCGTGGAGGGCCGGGATCCGGAGCCGAGTGAGGCCTCCGATCTCCGGAACGTCTACGAGGTGGACAACAAGTACCGCCAGTCGAGTCGTTTCGAAACCGATCGCAAGTACTGGGCAGACAAGATCGAGAATCTCGACGAGATCTCGAGCCTCGCGGGTCGAAGTGCCGCGCCGGCTCCAGTCAGTCGGATCGACAGTGCAGCGCTGTCCAACCACGTCGAGGCTCTGCTCGGGCGGTTCCTCGAGCGCATCGAGAAGACCACTGTTGCCGGCACTGTCGTCGCGGCGTTTGCGGCGTACCTCGCTCAGATGACCGGGCGAGAGGACGTGTCGCTGAGTCTGCCCGTTTCCGGTCGAACAACAGCCGTGCTGCGTCGATCCGGAGGCATGGTCTCCAACGTCGTGCCGCTGCGACTGACCGTCACTGCGGACACCACCGTCCAGGAGCTTCTGGACGACGTCAGGAACGAAATGTCCGGCGCACTGCGCCACCAGCGATACCGACACGAGGACATGGTTCGCGGCGGTGACGGGCCGGGCCGGGGCGGATTCTTCGGCCCGTGGATCAACATCATGATGTTTTCCACCGAGTTGGCGTTCGGGCCCCTCGTCGGCGAACTTCACATCTTGTCCACGGGTTTGATCGAAGACCTCGGTGTCAACCTGTATCAGAGCGTCGGCGATACCCGCACACACATCGACTTCGAGTCGAATCCCAATCTGTACGCGCCCGCGGACGCCCAGCGAAATCACTCGCGGTTCGTAGAGTTTCTCGAGAAGTTCGTCTCGGCCGAAACGAGCCGCAAGGTCTGGGATCTTCCTGTCGCAACCGACGAGGAGCGAAACAAGGTTGCCTTGTGGAACCGCACCGGCTTCCACGTTGCCTCGCAGACCATCACCGAAGCATTCGAGCGTCAGGTCGAGAGAACTCCCGATGCCACCGCTGTCATTTTCGAAGGCGCCAGCCTCACGTACGCCGAATTCGACTCTCGCGCAAATGGTTTGGCTCGTCAACTCATCGCCATGGGTGTTGGGCCCGAATCGCTTGTAGGACTGTCGATCCGCAGGTCTTTGGACTTGATGGTCGGTCTGTACGCGATTGCCAAGGCCGGCGGAGCCTGGGTACCGGTGGATCCCGACCACCCAGCCGACCGCACCGCCTACATTCTCGAGTCGGCGCAGCCCACGTGTGTTGTGACCACTGCGCGGGACGACGTGGATCTGCCCTCGGGCACACGGGTCATCGAGATCGACACACTGGACTATGGGCAGCTCGACAGCAGGCCGATCGTCAACGCGGATCGCCTGTCTCCCTTGCATTTCTCGAACACTGCGTACGTGATCTACACCTCGGGTTCGACCGGTCGACCCAAGGGTGTCGCGGTCACTCACGCGGCGATCAACAATCAGCTTCAGTGGATGAACGCCGAGTACGGGCTTTCGGCGTCGGACATCTACCTGCAGAAGACCGCTACGACATTCGACGTGTCGCTGTGGGGATTTTTCATGCCGTTGCAGGTCGGCGCCACGCTCGTCGTCGCGACTCCGGACGGTCATCGAGACCCGATCTACGTGGCGAACAAGATCGCGGAGCTCGGCGTCACGATCACCGACTTCGTGCCATCCATGCTCACGCTGTTCACTGCGAATGCACCTGCCGGATCTTGTGATTCGTTGCGCCACGTGTTTGTCATCGGCGAGGCGCTCCCGCCCGAGACGTCTTCCGCCTTCCGCGAACTCTGTGGAGCCGGACTGCACAACCTGTACGGTCCGACCGAAGCCGCGGTATCGGTCACGTACTACGAGGCCGTGGCCACGGATACTACTTCCGTGCCGATCGGTATGCCGCAGTGGAACACTCAGGCGCACGTACTGGACGGGCAACTTCGCCCGACCCCCATCGGGCAGCCGGGTGAGCTCTATCTCGCCGGCGTTCAACTCGCGCGCGGATACGTTGGTCGACCGGACCTGAGCTCGGATCGGTTCGTAGCCAATCCGTACGGCACGGCCGGTGAGCGTATGTACCGGACCGGCGACCTCGTTCGTCGCCGTGAGGACGGAAATCTCGACTACATCGGGCGTACAGACTTCCAGGTGAAGTTCCGCGGGCAGCGCATCGAACTCGGCGAGATCGAGACCGTCCTTCTGGCGCACCCCGACGTTTCGCAGGCTGTCGTTTTGGTGACCGTCACCCCGACCGGTGATCAATTGGTCGGCTACGTCGTGCCGGGTCCAGGCCGAAACATCGATGCTGCGGTGCTCAGTGAGTTCGCCGGCCGAAGCCTCCCGTCGTACATGGTTCCGGCCGCGTTGATGGTGCTCGATGCGTTGCCGCTCAACACGAGTGGCAAATTGGATCGTGCCGGGTTGCCCGAGCCGGTGTTCGCGAGTGCGAAGCAGTACCGCGAGCCCCGCACCGAAATCGAACGCATCGTGGCGGACGTGTTTGCCGACGTTCTCGGTGTCGAGCGCGTCGGTATCGATGACGACTTCTTCGAGCTCGGTGGAAACTCTCTGGTTGCAACACAATTGGTGACGCGAGTGGGTTCGGCATTGGGAGTGCAACTCGGCGTTCGAGAGCTCTTCGAATCCACCACGGTCGCCACCCTGGCGGCCCGCGCCGAGTCGGTGGCGGGCAACGCCAGGCAGCTCACCCCGCTGATCGCCAAGCCTCGTCCCGAGGTCGTCCCGCTCTCGCTTGCGCAGCAGCGCATGTGGTTCATCAACCGTCTCGATCCGTCGACGCCCGCCTACAATCTTCCGTTCACGGTCCGGCTCACCGGTTCGGTGGACCCGTCCGCCCTGCATGCCGCGGTGATGGATCTTCTCGAGCGACACGAGTCCTTGCGGACGATCTACCCTGATGTCGACGGAACCGCGCAACAGCTGGTTCTGCCGGTCGACCGGGCCGCGGTGGAGTTGAATCCGGTCAAGATTCGGAATTCGCATCTCGACGCGGCGCTGTTCGACGTGGCGTCTCGCGGCTTCGACGTGACGCTCGAAATCCCGGTACGGGTTGCCCTCTTCGAGGTGTCTCCGACGGACTACGTCCTGGTGATGGTTCTCCATCACATCGCTGCAGACGGACTGTCGTTCCGTCCGCTCGCACGTGACCTTCTCGTCGCCTACTCGGCGCGAAGTGAGAAGTCTGCGCCGGCGTGGACGCCGCTGCCAATTCAGTACGCCGACTACGCCCTGTGGCAGCGCGAAGCACTGGGATCCGACGAAGACCCGCGCTCGGAGTCGTCTCGCCAGATAAACTTCTGGCGCCGGGCACTTGCCGATCTGCCGGATCAGTTGGATCTGCCGACCGACCGACCTCGTCCTGCCATCGCGTCCAATCACGGCGCCAAGCACCATTTTCAGATCAGCGAACGCACGACGCGCAAGTTGAACGAGTTGGCGCGCTCGAGGAGCGTCTCGCTGTTCATGGTGTTGCAGGCGGCATATGCAACGCTGTTGAGCCGGCTCAGTGGTACCTCCGACATCGCGATCGGTGCCCCGATCGGCGGGCGAGGCGATCAAGCGCTCAACGACGTGATCGGCATGTTCGTGAACACCCTGGTGCTTCGCACCGAGGTCGATCCTGATGAGCCATTCGCCAATCTGATTCAGCGAGTTCGTGATTCGGGCTTGTCTGCGTACGCACATGCGGATGTCCCATTCGAGCGCCTGGTAGAGGCTCTCAATCCGCCGCGCTCACGGGCTCGTCACCCTCTGTTCCAGGTTGCGTTGACCGCGGAGATCAGTGGACGGCGCGAGCTCGAGTTCTCTGGAGTGAAGGCCGTGGCGGCGGAACTCGAGGTGCCGATCGCGAAGTTCGACATCGAGCTGATGGTGTCCGAGGGGCAAGAGGGCGCAACGGACTTCGAAGGCCTGGAGGCGACGCTTACCTACGCGACCGATCTCTTCGATGCTTCGACAATGGTGGAGTTCGCCGAGCGTTTCATCCGCGTCCTGAATGCCGTCGTCGACGATCAAAACACGAAGGTCGGCGATATCGCCGTGTTCGGGAAAGACGAGTCGGCAAGAGTGCTCGACTGGTCGGCGGGAACGCGCTGTAGTGCTCCGGAGTTGTCGATCTTGTCGGCCTTCTACCGTGCTGCAGACGCTCAGCCGAACGCCGTCGCGGTGGCGGACGACGATCGAACACTGACCTACGAGGAATTGGACACACGGTCCAGTCTCCTCGCACTGGAACTGGCCGCGATCGGTGTATGTGCGGGCGACGTTGTGGCGTTGACCGTTGCCAGGTCGTGGCAATGGGTAGTGGCGATGCTGGCTGCATGGAAGGTAGGAGCCGCGTACGCACCCATCGACCCGAGCTTCCCGCAGGAGCGCATCCAGTCGATTCTGGAAGATACCGATGCGGTGTGTGTCGTGACTGTCGACATCATCGAACTCGACATCCCGATACTCGTTGTGAAGTCTGATCTTCCCCCGGCGACCGCCGTTCAGCGCCAGGACGACCCCTGGCTTTCTGTCGGTGCGAAAGATCATCTCGGATATGTGATTTCGACGTCCGGCTCGACCGGGCGTCCCAAGCCGACGATGGTACCGATGCGAGGCATCGAGAACACCGTGGCGTGGTACCGCTCGGAACTGCCCGAAGCCGGGCCGATCCTTGTTGCGTCCTCACCGAGTTTCGACCTCACGCAGAAGAACATATGGGCAGCGCTCGGTAGTGGAGTGCCGCTTCATTTGAGCGGAGATGGTTTCGACCCGCATGCCATTCTCGGGATCGTCGAATCAGCTGGCATCCGTGTTGCGAACATGTCGCCGAGCGCCTTCGTCGCTCTTTCCGATGCAGATGCGGAGGGAGTGCTCACACAACTGGATGTAGTCTTCCTCGGCGGTGAGCCGATCCAACTCCCCAGGCTCTCGCACCTGATGCGGGCTGGAGTGCGAATCGTCAACAGCTATGGTCCCACTGAGGCTTCGGATGTTGTTTCGGCACTGTCTGCGACATCCGAGCACAGCGCCGGAGTGCCTATCGGTACGCCGATTCCGAACATCGACTTGTTTGTGCTCGATTCTCGTCTGCATCCGGTCCCAGCCGGCGTGATCGGCGAGCTGTACGTTGCGGGCGTTGGTGTCGGGCGAGGTTACGGTGCTCGGTTCGACGTGACGGCAGAACGGTTCGTCGCAAATCCGTTCGGCGACGGTGGTTCCAGGATGTACCGGACAGGCGATCTTGTCCGGTGGAACGATCTGGGACAGTTGGAGTATGTCGGCCGCAGCGACTTCCAGGTGAAACTGCGTGGGCTGCGGATCGAATTGGGCGAGATCGAAGCCGCGCTCGTGTCGCTCGAGTCAGTCGTGCAAGCCGTCGTCTTGATGCACAACGACGAACGGATCGGCGATCAACTTGTCGCGTACGTCGTCGCGGACGGTGACACGTCCCTCGAAACTGAGATGCTCACGACTGCCGTCGCGGAGAAGCTTCCCGAGTACATGATTCCTTCCGCGTTCATGATCGTGGAGGAAATCCCCCTGACGTCGAACGGCAAGTTGGATCGTCGCGCATTGCCAGTCCCCACGTTCGAGGTCCGCGAATTCCGTGCACCCACCACGCCGGTGGAAGAGATTGTCGCGCAGGTGATTGCGGATGTTCTCGGAGTGGAACGAGTCGGCCTCGACGACGACTTCTTTGAACTCGGTGGCAACTCCCTGGTGGCTACTCAGGTCACCTCCCGATTGGGGCGGGCGCTCGACACGACGGTGCCAGTGCGAACGCTATTCGACGTTTCCACCGTCGAGGCGCTCGCCGCACACATCGAGTCGCACGTAGGTAGCGGCGGGCAGAAGGCGCTCGTCGCACAGGTGCGTCCCGCGGAAATTCCGTTGTCGCTGGCGCAGCAGCGCATGTGGTTCCTGAACCGCTTCGATACCGACTCAGCTGCTTACAACATCACTTTTGCTCTGCACCTGACTGGTCATCTCGATACTGCCGCGATGGAAACTGCGCTCGAGGACGTACTGGCCCGGCATGAAGTGCTCCGAACGGTATATCCGGACGGGGCTTCCGGACCGAAGCAGTCGATTCTGTCGCTCTCGGAGGCGTTCGGCGGGCTGACCGTGGAGTCGGTTTCGGATCAGGACGAGCTCGAAAGTCGAGTCGCTGCAATCGGATCCTCAGCGATCGACGTCACCGTCGACGTGCCGATCCGTGTCCGCCTGTTGACGGTCAGCGACACCGAGCACACCCTTGCGATCGTGGTTCATCACATCGCCGCTGACGGTTGGTCGATGGCGCCCCTGGCTCGCGATGTCATGATTGCCTACTCGGCACGCAAGGACGGGATCGCGCCGGCGTGGCAGCCGTTGACTGTGCAGTACGCCGACTATTCGTTGTGGCAGCGTGAGGTTCTGGGCTCGGAAGACGACTCGGAATCACTGATCTCGCAGCAGATCTCGTACTGGACCGAGACTCTGGCAGACCTACCGGACGTGATCGAGCTTCCGTCGGACCGGTCTCGGCCTGATGTGGCGTCGATGCGCGGCGAGCGATTCGCGTTCGAGATCTCCGGGGATGTGCACCGTCGATTGGACGCGCTGGCACGGGAGAACAACGCGACGCTCTTCATGGCGTTGCACTCGGCGCTTGCCGTTCTGATGGCCCGACTGAGCGGGACCTCGGACATCGCCGTGGGCACTCCCGTTGCCGGTCGCGGGGACGAGGCGCTCGACGATCTCGTCGGCATGTTCGTCAACACGCTTGTTCTGCGCACCGAGGTCGACCAGGCCCAGGCATTCACAGATCTGCTGGCTGCGGCGAGTGATTCCGCGCTCGGAGCGTTCGCTCACTCGGACGTGCCCTTCGAGCGGTTGGTGGACGTCTTGGCTCCCGCCCGGTCGCAGGCCAGACATCCGCTCTTCCAGGTTGTGCTGTCCTTGCAGAATCTCGCGCAAACGGCATTGGAACTGCCGGGACTGGCGATCAAGGCCGCCGAAATCGACACGACCACTGCCAAGTTCGACCTCGAACTCGCAGTGACAGAGTCGATCGGCGAAGACGGGATCCAGCAAGGGCTCTCGGCCGAATTCACGTTTGCTGCAAATCTGTTCGACGTTTCGACGGTCGAGGGGTTTGCTCGGCGTCTGGTTCGTATCCTCGAGACTGTCGTGTCGGTTCCTTCGATTGTCGTCGGTGACATCGATATTCTCGATGCGGCCGAGCGGGGTGTCCTGGCCGATGTTCATGGAGGTCAGTCGGTCTCGGGAACCCTGGTCGAGATTCTCACAGCGGCGGCCGCTGTGGATCCGTCGGCGGATGCGATTCGCTTCGACGGTCAGTCGATCAGCTACCACGAACTCCACGAGCGGTCGTCGCAACTCGCTCGTGTTCTGATTGCGAAGGGCGTCGGGCCGGAGGATCGGGTCGCGATCGCGATTCCGCGTTCGGCCGATTCGGTTCTCGCTCTGTGGGCAGTGGCGAAAACGGGTGCTGCGTTCGTACCAGTCGACCCGACGTATCCGGTTGACCGTATCGCCCATATGATCTCCGATTCCGGTGCGGTGCTGGGTCTTGCGCTCAGTGACGTCGAGGCAGGATTGCCGTCGGCGTTGACGTGGGTTGTTCTCGACGACGAGAAGACAGTGGCGGCGTGCGCGGCAGAATCCTGCGCGCCGGTGAGTGATTCGGATCGACGTAGTGCGATCGACGAGCGGCAGCCTGCGTACGTCATCTACACGTCCGGCACCACAGGTCTGCCCAAGGGCGTTGTGGTCACCAACGCCGGTGTGGCGAACTTCTGCGCCGAGCAGGTCGAGCGCTATGCGCTGACCGCGGATGCTCGGACGCTGCATTTCGCCTCGCCGAGTTTCGATGCGTCTGTCCTCGAGTTGCTGATGGCATTCGGCTCCGCGTCGACGATGGTGATTGCGCCGACGACGGTGTACGGCGGCGCGGAATTGGCCGAGATCTTGCGCTCGGAGGGCGTGACGCATGCGTTCGTGACGCCCGCTGCGCTGGCATCAGTGGATCCGAGCGGGCTCGACGCGTTGCGGGTGGTTGTCGTCGGTGGCGAAGCCAGTTCGCGTTCTCTCGTTGCCAAGTGGGCGGTGCCGCTTCCGGATGGCGGTGTGCGTGGATTCTTCAATGCGTACGGTCCGACGGAGTCGACAGTCGCCTCGAACATCAGCGATACGCTGACCGCGTTTGATCGTATGAACATCGGCGGCCCGATTCGGGGAATGGCCGCGCGGATCTTGGACGGCCGCTTGCAGCCCGTTCCGGTTGGTGTCGCAGGTGAGTTGTACGTGTCGGGTGTTCAGGTCGCACGTGGATACCTGGGACAGCCGGCATTGACAGCGGGTCGTTTTGTCGCAGACCCGTTCGGGGCGCCGGGAGAGCGGTTGTACCGCACGGGTGACGTGGTCCGGTGGATCGACGGTGGCGCAGTGGAGTACGTGGGCCGCAGTGACTTCCAGGTCAAGATCCGTGGGTTCCGTATCGAACTCGGCGAGATCGAGGCCGCGCTGACCCGTTGCGCGGGCGTTGCGCAAGCTGTTGCTCTCGTTCGTTCCGACGATCACTTCGGAGATCGTCTCGTTGCATACGTCGTGCCGCAGGCCGGCGCCGAGGTGGATCCCGCACAGGTCATCGAGTCGGTGTCGACGTTCCTGACCGGCTACATGGTCCCCGACTCGGTACTGGTACTCGATTCGATTCCGTTGACCACCGCGGGCAAGACGGACATCAAGGCTCTGCCCTCGCCCGTGTTCGAGTCCAAGGTGTACCAGGCGCCGATCACGACCGTCGAAGAGACTGTCGCGCAGGTGTTCTCCGAAGTTCTCGGAGTCGCACAGGTTGGCCGCGACGACGATTTCTTCGAACTCGGCGGCAACTCGTTGATCGCGACCCGTGTCGCCGCTCGGCTGGGAGAGGCGCTCGACACAAGCGTTCCGGTTCGTGCGCTCTTCGAAGCGTCGACCGTGCAGTCACTCGCCGTCCGGCTCGAGCTGCACGCCGGTTCGGGCGCCACCGCCCCACTGGTGCAGCAGCCCCGGCCAGCTCGGATCCCACTTTCGTTGGCGCAGCAGCGCATGTGGTTCCTGAACAGGTTCGAACCCGCGTCGGCAGTGAACAACGTCCCGGCGGCGATCAGGATTTCGGGCGCCCTCGATGTGGCAGCTCTTGACGCCGCCGTGATCGATGTCGTGGGCCGACACGAATCACTGCGAACTGTGTATCCAGACGTCGACGGCGTCGGCTATCAGGACGTCCTCGACGTCCAAGACGTTGTCGTCGACCTCAGCCCCGTGTCGATCACGGAAGATCGCCTGGCTGCGGGCGTCGCCGAGCTGGCGACAGTCGGCTTCGACGTGACGTCCGAAGTCCCGTTGCGCGCCAAGCTCTTCAAAGTCGGCGACAGCGAATACGTCCTGGTGTTCGTCGTGCATCACATCTCGACCGACGGTTTCTCGATGGGTCCGTTGACCCGTGACGTGATGGTTGCCTACGAAGCACGTACACGAGCGTCGGTGCCGGCTTGGACGCCGTTGCCGGTGCAGTACGCCGATTACTCGTTGTGGCAGCGTGAGGTTCTCGGGTCCGAGGACGATCCGCGGTCCGTGATCGCGAAGCAGATTGCGTTCTGGTCGGATGCGTTGGCTGATCTTCCGGAGCAGTTGGATCTGCCTGCCGATCGTCCGCGTCCCGAGGTCGCTTCAGGGCGCGGAGCCGAGGTCGAGTTCGATATCGACGCCACCCTGCACGAAGCTGTCAATTCGATTGCGCACAGCAGTAACTCGACACCATTCATGGTTGTTCACGCAGCGCTCGCCGTCGTACTTTCTCGTTTGTCCGCAACGACCGACATCGCGATCGGTACACCGATCGCGGGTCGCGGTGAGGCGCAGCTCGACGATCTGATCGGTATGTTCGTCAACACTTTGGTGTTGCGTACCGAGGTTGATCCGTCGATGTCGTTCACGGATCTGTTGGCGTCGGCGCGTGAAGTGGATCTACAGGCGTTCGCGCATGCGGATGTTCCGTTCGAGCGTGTGGTGGAGGTTCTCGATCCGGTTCGTTCGCAGGCTCGTCATCCGCTGTTCCAGGTGGCATTGACGTTCCAGAACCACGAACAGACAACGCTCGAACTGGGCGACCTCGAAGTGTCGATCGAAAGTGCCGATCTTGCGCTGGCGAAATTCGACCTCCAGTTGACCCTGACCGAACGAACCGACGAGGCCGGCGCACCCGCCGGAATGTCCGCCTCTTTGACGTATGCGACGGATCTGTTCGACGAGTCGACCGTTGTGGAATTCGGTGATCGGCTGGTAAGGACCTTCCGTGCGGTGACTGCTGATCCCACCGTAGCGGTGGGTGACGTTGACATCTTGGTCGATGGAGAACGAAACCTGCTGTCCCGCTTCAGTGCCGGCCAGATCGATCGTGGTGTGGATTCGACGTTGTCGGCGTGGTTCGATGATGCTGCTGCGCGGTTTGGTGATCGGGTTGCGGTGCGGTTC
>NZ_JBXAFO010000035.1:0-56457 GCF_058793255.1 Rhodococcus sp. MPR-R1B | reverse complement strand
GATCTACACCGAGAACGGCCGCGGTGAACTTGCCGCGAAAGAGCGCGCCGAAGCTCAGATCATCGACGAGTACCTGCCGACGCCGTTGACCGACGCCGAACTCGTCGACGTCGTCGACACCGCCCTCGCTCAGGTGTCCGAGGAGCTCGGTGAGCGTCCGGGTATGCGTCAGATGGGCCAGGTCATCAAGGCCGCCAGCGCGCTGGCCAAGGGCAAGGCCGATGGCGCCCGTATCTCTGCAGCAGTGAAGTCCCGCCTGTAGTAGCGCGCCACCGGAAACCGAAAACGGCCGCGAACTCCGAGTCACTCGGAGATCGCGGGCGTTCTTGTTTTCAGAGCCGTCAGTTTTCAGGGCCGTCAGTTCGGTGGGGTCCCCGCAGGCGGTGCGGGTTCGCCTCCGGGCGGAGTCGCATCCGGGGGAGTCGCGCCCGGTGCCGGAGCTGCGGGGGATGCGGGTGCTGCCGGAGCCCTCACGGAGCCGTCACTGATGTAGATCGTGACGGTCGAACCCGGGATCGCGGACCCGGACGGCGAAACTCCGGTGACCGTTCCCGCCCGTGCTCCGGATGCCGTGGTCACGGAATTGACCGTGAAGCCGGACGCCTGCAACCTCGACGTCGCCGCCGACTGGCTCAGGCCGACAACCTCGGGAACCTGGCCGTTCTGCGATCCCCGTGCGTACTTCTCGTCGATCGGAGGCAGTGAGGTGGGCCCGAAGTTGTTGGCGACCGGGTTCATTGCCGCGAACCAGGATCTCGCCGGTTCGGTACCGCCGTACAGGTTGCCGCTGTAGCAGGGGCGTAGCGGGCTCGAGCAGATCTCGCCGGGCGTCGGGGAGTCGCCGAAGATGTAGACGGCCGCAGCGAGGTTGTTGGTGAAGCCGAGGAACGCCGAGGACTTGTGGGTCTCGGTGGTACCCGTCTTGCCCGACATCGGCAGGCTCCATCCGGCGCTGCTCGCGGCACCGGCAGACGTACCGGCGCCGACGTCGTCACGGCTCATGGCGTTGGCGAGTGTGTCTGCCAAGCCGGGCTCGACGACCTGCTCACAGCCCTGCTCGGTGACGGCCACCGGCTTGCCGTAGCGGTCGAAGACCGAATCGATGGGACTCGGCGGGCACCACTTGCCGTGCGAGGCGAGAGTGGCCGCGACGTTGGAGAGTTCGAGCGGGTTGATCCAGGTGGGGCCGAGGGTGAACGAACCGAGGTTTTGTTCCTTCTGGAAGTCGGCCATGCTGCGCTCGTCGAAGCCCGAGGTGTTGGGATCGGCGTACGAGCGCATGCCGAGACGGACAGCCATGTCGACGGTCGGCGTGACGCCGGTCGCCTCGATGAGCTTGACGAAAGCGGTGTTTGGGGACTGTGCCAGGGCGTCGGTCACGGACAGCGTCGGCGGATAGTTGCCGGCGTTCTCCACGCAGTACGTCGAGACCGGGCAGCCTGCCGCACCACCGCTACCCATGCCCTTGGCTTCGAAGCGCTTGGGCACGTCGAGGGTCGCGTTGATGCCGAGGCCCTTCTCCATCGCCGCAGCGGTCGTGAAGATCTTGAAGACGGAACCCGCACCGTCACCGGCAAGGGAGTACGGCTGCGCCTGGACGGTTTCGTCGGCGTCGGCATTGAGTCCGTACGTGCGACTGCTGGCCATCGCGATGACCTTGTGTGAATCCTGGCCCGGCCTGATCACGTTCATCACGTTCGCGGTGCCGTCGAGGTTGGCGCTCGCGTTCGCGTTCAGTCCGGCCTTGGTGGACGCCTGGACCTGCGGATCGAGAGTGGTCTTGATGAGGTAACCACCCTCGTTGATCTGGTCGCGGGTGATTCCGGCATCCGAGAGGTACTTCAGTGCGTAATCACAGAAGAATCCGCGATCGCCTGCAGCGATGCAGCCGCGCGGCAAGTTGTTGGGGGTTTCGAGGACGCCGAGGGGCTCTTCCTTGGCTGCACGGAACTCGTCGGCACGATCCGGAATGTTCGTGATCATGGTGTCGAGCACGGTGTTACGACGCTCGGTCACGCCCTCGACGTTCGTGTACGGGTTCAGCGCGGAGCTGGACTGAACCATGCCGGCCAGCATCGCGGACTGCGGAACGGTCAGATCTGCGGCGTCGACGCCGAAGTAGGTCTGAGCCGCGTCCTGAATGCCGAAGGATCCGTTGCCGAACGGTACGAGGTTGAGGTACCGGGTGAGGATCTCGTCTTTCGTGAGTTCCTTGTCCAGCGTCAGCGCCATCCGGATCTCGCGGATCTTTCGGGCCGGGGTGGTCTCGATGGCAGCGCGGCGCTCGGCATCCGTCTTGGCCACGACCAACAGTTGGTAGTTCTTCACATACTGCTGATCGAGTGTCGACGCGCCCTGCTGCACTTCACCGGTCGTCGTGTTGGTGAGGAAGGCGCGCAGCGTTCCCTGCCAGTCGACGCCCTTGTGGTCGGGGAACCGGCGGTCCTCGATGGAGACGATCGCCAACTTCATGTTGTTGGAGATCTTCTCGCTCGGGACTTCGAAGCGTCGTTGGTCGTACAGCCAGGCAATGGGATTGCCTGCCGCATCGACCATGGTGGACACCGCGGGGACCGTGCCTTCGACCAGTTCGGCCGAGACGTTGTCGACGGTATCGGCAGCGCGATTGGACGCGAATCCGAATCCGCCGGCCACCGGGAACATCACCCCTGCGACCAGGACACCCGCCAATGCGGAGCTTCCGGCGAGCTTCGCCACTGTTTTTGCAATCGACACGATCTACAGAGTACGTGTGCCCACCCATTGGAACCGGTTTCAGTGTTTTGCGGGTGTTCAAAACCTCCTGAACACGCGCTTTGTACTGCCGTACCAAAAAATGCTCCCGACCGTCTTGCGTTAGGGGCGTTCTTTACCTAAATTGTGATCAGTGTGATCGACGTAACACTCGATCACGAATGTGTCTCAGCTTTCACGTGCTACCGCGAGACGGCTGAGATGGTGCGCTGCTCGCCTCATGGCGACGGTCAGACTTTGTAGAGGGGACCCAGAATGTACACAGCCACCCCGAGTAGCCGTTTGGACATCGAGCAGGCCGAGGCACGAATTGCCTGGGTAACTCAGGCGCGATGCCGCGAGGTCGATCCCGACCAACTTTTTGTTCGTGGCGCCGCACAGCGCAAGGCAGCCACCATCTGCCGTCACTGCCCGGTCCTCATGCAGTGCGGAGCAGATGCTCTCGACAACCGTGTCGAGTTCGGTGTGTGGGGCGGAATGACCGAACGTCAGCGCCGTGCACTGCTCAAGCAGCACCCCGACGTCGACTCCTGGTCCGAGTTCTTCGAAGACCAGCGCCAGCATCACTCAGCAGTCTGATCCAGGTCGATCGGGGGATCAGCCCTTACGAGTGAGCTGATCTCCCACCGCGCGCAGCGCCTCGAGGTCCGAGACCTCGAACGGTAGCGACGGAACACCGATCAGCGGCACCCTCGGGTGAGCTGCGGTGAATCGACTCAGCAAGGCGATTTCTCGCTTCGCGATCACTGCCCGATGGGCATGGATGCGGAGAACGGCTGCGGTGAGGGCCTCGGCCTCGGTCGCATTTTCCTTCGCTTCCAGTTTGTCGGCGGCGGTCACCGCATGATCGGCAGGCAGAGCCGTCAACGTCGGGTGAGTGCGGTTGAGAACCAGACCGGCCAACGGCATCGAGTCACCCGCAAGGCGATCGACGAAGAACGCCGCCTCACGGAGAGCGTCGGGTTCGGCCGCTGCGATCACCAGGAAATGAGTCCCCGGCTGACGCAGCAACTCGTAGGTCTTCGTGGCGCGTTCACGGAAACCGCCGAACATCGAGTCGAGCGACTGCACGAATGCCGATGCATCCGAAAGCATTTGGCTTCCCACGATGGTCGAGACACCCTTCAGGGCCAATCCCATCGCGCCGGCCACGAGCCTGGTCAGGCCACGGCCGGGTGCCGAGAGCAGCCGGATCATCCGTCCGTCGAGGAATGTTCCGAGCCTCTGTGGAGCGTCGAGGAAGTCGAGCGCATTGCGCGACGGCGGGGTATCGACGATCACCAGATCCCACGCGTCGTTCGACGCCAGCTGCCCCAACTTCTCCATCGCCATGTACTCCTGCGTTCCGGAGAACGATGTGGCAACGGTTTGGTAAAAGGGATTCGCCAGGATCTGCTCGGCCTTCTCAGGGCTCGAATGCTCGATGACCATCTCGTCGAAAGTCCGACGCATGTTCAGCATCATCGCGTGGAGTTCGCCCGTGGCCTCGGGACCCAGCTTCACCGGCTGCGGAGTGTTGTCGAGTTCGGCCACACCCAAGGCCTGTGCGAGGCGACGGGCCGGATCGATGGTGAGGACGACTACGCGTCGGCCCTCTTCGGCTGCCCGCAACGCCAGCGACGCAGCCGTCGTGGTCTTGCCGACGCCACCTGCGCCGCAACACACCACGATCCGGGCCGTCGGGTCCTTGATGATCGCCGAAATATCGAGGGCAGGAGCTGCGCGTCGGCCGGTCCTGGAACTGCCGACCGTCACGTTCTCGGTGGTCTCGGTCATCACACGCCCTGTTCCGTGAGGTATTCGGCCAGCTCGTAGAGCCCACCGAGATCGACGCCGTCGGCGAGTGCGGGAAGTTGCACCCGCGCGCCGTCGATCTCGCGGAGCTTCTCCGCACTGGATTCTTGAGCTTCGAGCACCGACGCGTGCTCGATCGTCTCGGTGAGCAGGCCGGCGAAGTCGTCGTCGGACAGATCGATGCCGACATCGGAGAGCGTCGACCGGATCGAAGCTGCATCGATGTTGCCGGCTGCAGCACCGGAGAGTTGGTCTTCGGGCAAGAACCTCGGGCTGGCGCGGTTGACGATGATGGCACCGAGGTTGAGGTCGTCACGCGCCAGTTCTGCGGCGGCGTCGGCGGTTTCCTGAACGGGCAGCGCTTCGAGAAGCGCAACAAGATGTACGACGGTCTCCGGCGAGTGCAGCAGCCGAACGACGCCTTCACTCTGCGAATGCACCGGGCCGCCCTTGGCGAGGTCGGCCATCGCCTTGGTGACGTCGAGGAAGCTGCCGATCCGCCCGGTCGGGGGAGCATCGACGACAACGGCGTCGTACACGCGTTTGCCGGTTCGATCGGTGCGGATGACGCACTCCTTGATCTTGCCGGTGAGCAGAACGTCGCGAAGGCCTGGAGCGATTGTGGTGGCGAATTCGATGGCGCCGAACTTACGCATCGCCCGGCCGGCGAAGCCGAGGTTGTAGAACATTTCGAGGTATTCGAGGAACGCGGTCTCGATGTCGACGGCCAGAGCCATCACTTCACCGCCACCTTCGGCGGCCGCGACCTTGGTCTCCTGCGGTGGAAGCGGTGGTACGTCGAAGAGCTGCGCGATTCCCTGGCGGCCCTCGACCTCCACGAGGAGAACGCGCTTGCCGCCTTCGGCCAACGCGAGCGCCAACGCGGCGGCAACCGTGGACTTACCGGTTCCGCCTTTACCTGACACAAAGTGCAGGCGGGCCTTCGTCGCAGACTCGGGCCAGGTCCTGCTCAGCTCATCTTGGGATGCAACCACACCGCGAGCCTATAAGTCTGGGGCCGAAGATGTACGCGGGATAGGCTCACCGCATGAGCGAAATAACTTCCTGGGAATACACCGTGACTCCGTTGCTGGTCCACAATCCGAAGGCAATTCTCGACAACTGGGGTGTCGACGGCTGGGAACTCGTCGCCGTCCTGCCGAGCGCGTCGGGCGAGCAGCACGTCGCGTACATGAAGCGTCCGAAGGGCTGAATCACATGGCAGAGGCAACACAGACCTGGTCGGAGCGTCTCGCCGAACTGGGCATTGCACTTCCCGCCGTCGCGGCACCCGTCGCTGCTTACGTTCCCGCGGTTCGCAGCGGCAACCACGTGTACACGTCGGGTCAGCTCCCGTTCGTCGACGGAAAACTGGCGCTGACCGGCAAGCTCGGCGCGGGCGTGTCGGATGAGGACGCCAAGGCCGCGGCTCGCACCTGCGCGCTCAACGCTCTTGCTGCCATCGACGCCCTGGTCGGCATCGACAACGTCGTTCGCGTCGTCAAGGTTGTCGGCTTCGTGGCATCCGCCGAAGGATTCACCGGCCAGCCCGGCGTGATCAACGGCGCATCCGAGTTCCTCGGCGAGGTGCTCGGCGACGCCGGTATCCACGCCCGTTCGGCAGTCGGCGTGGCAGAACTTCCCCTCGGCTCACCCGTCGAGGTGGAACTGATCGTCGAAGTTCGCTGATGTCGACGGTCCATCCCGCCTACGCGCAGCTACGCCGCGTCACCGACATCGCTTCGGTCTTGCTCGAGAACAACCCGGGCATGATGACGCTGGACGGTACGAACACTTGGATTCTGCATGCTCCGGGCAGCGTCGAGTGTGTTGTCGTCGATCCAGGCGACAACGACGAGGAACACCTGCAACGTGTCGCTGGTATCGGTCCGGTAGCGCTGACCTTGATCACGCACCGGCACTACGACCACACCGGCGGGGTGGACCGTTTCCACGAATTGACTTCGGCTCCAGTGCGTTCCGTCGACCCAACTTTTCTTCGCGGGGGCGCTTCGGCGCTTGTCGACGGTGAAGTGATCGAGGTAGCGGGCCTGAAGTTGCGGATCCTCGCGACGCCGGGCCATACCGCGGATTCGGTGTCGATAGTCATCGAGAACGATGCGAGCGTGCTGACGGGCGACACCATTCTCGGCCGCGGCACGGCAGTTCTCGACGACTCCGACGGCGATCTGGGGGACTACCTCACCTCGCTGCGATCGCTGGCCGCACTCGGCGAAGGACTGACGGTTCTTCCCGGGCACGGTCCGGACCTACCCGATCTGCAGGTGATTTCGCAGCAGTACCTCGCCCACCGCGAGGAGCGTCTGGATCAGGTGCGGGCCGCTCTGTCGACGTTGGGGGAGTCGGCCTCGGTGCGCGACGTAGTCGAGCACGTCTACTCCGACGTGGACCCGAAGCTGTGGCCGGTGGCGGAGAAATCCGTCAACGTGCAGTTGGCGTATCTGCGCCGCTGAGGCGCTCGGCGCCGACACGAAGAGCTGAGTTGTGTAGCCGAACTGCCGCCATCTATGCCGATCGAGGTATAGCTGGCGGCAGTTTTTGCATTTGTTTGATATGGGTCACGGCCCAATAGTTAGTCCATGACCTCACAATGCGACGGATGGATCCGCAATTACGTGGACGGCTCCTATGTCGAACCCGACGAGTCGTCGAGCTTCGATCAGGTCGACCCAGCAACGGGCCGTGTTCTCGCCCGGGTCCACGAGGCCGACAAGGCCCTGGTCGATCGGGCCGTGACCTCTGCCAGACGTGCTCTGGACAACGGTTGGGCCGATACGCCGGTTCGAGAGCGGACGGCTCTGCTGCGACGCGCTGCCGACCGGATCGAGGAGCGATTCGAAGAGTTCGTCGCCGCAGAGATGGCGGACACCGGCAAGCCGATCACGCAGGCACGCGAACTCGACGTCGCGCGCGCCCTGACGAACTTCCGCACCTTCGCCGACATCGTCGCCGCGGCGGGACAGGAATCGTTTGTCACGGATCTCGCGGGCGGCAAGCAGGCGCTGAACTACGCGATCCGCAAGCCGCTCGGCGTCGTCGCCGTGATCGTTCCGTGGAACCTGCCGCTGCTTCTCCTGACCTGGAAGGTTGCGCCCGCGCTCGCGTGCGGAAACTCCGTGGTGGTCAAACCTTCCGAGGAGACCCCGGCGACTGCGTCGTTGCTGGCCGAGGTGCTCGAAGAGGTCGGCCTGCCTGCCGGCGTCTACAACGTCGTCCATGGATTCGGTGCGAACTCGGCCGGCGAGTTCCTCACCACGCACCCCGGTATCGACGGGGTCACCTTCACCGGATCTTCGGCAACGGGTTCGCATGTCATGAAAACCGTTGCGCCGCGAGTCCGTCCGGTCTCGTTCGAGCTCGGCGGCAAGAACGCCGCGATCGTCTTCGACGACGTCGACATCGACGAAGCTCTGACGGGCCTGACCAAATCGGTGTTCACCAATACCGGCCAGGTCTGCCTGTGCACCGAGCGGGTGTACGTGCACCGCAGTATTTTCGACGACATCGCCGGTGGACTCGTCGAGCGGGCAGCAGGATTGCGTCTGGGCGACCCGACGCTCGATGCAACGACGACCGGACCGCTCATTTCGCAGGCGCATCGGAAGAAGGTTCTCGACTACTTCGAGATCGCCGAGCAGGAAGGCGCGAAAGTGCTGACCGGCGGCGGTATTCCGGACCTCGGACAGGAACTGTCGGGCGGATCCTGGATCGAACCCACCCTGTGGACAGGCTTGACCAACAAGGATCGCGTCGTGTGCGAGGAGATCTTCGGACCCGTCGCAGCACTCATTCCGTTCGAGACCGAAGCCGAGGCGATCGCCCTGGCAAACGACACCGAGTACGGCCTCGCTGCCTCTGTGTGGACCAACGACCTGCGCCGCGGACACCGCGTCGCGCAGAAGATGAACGTCGGAATCTCCTGGGTCAACACGTGGTTCACCCGCGAACTGCGATCTCCCTTCGGCGGTATGGGCCTGTCCGGCATCGGACGTGAGGGCGGCGAGTCCTCGCGGCACTTCTACACCGAACCGACGAATGTATGTGTGCAACTGTGAACATCGAAACCGCAAAAGTTTTCCAGAAATGAGCGAGGCGTGATGACAGCCCCCGAAGACACCGTATCCGCGCTCGCGCGTCGCCTCGACGACGCTGCGCAGACGCGCACCGACACCCCGAGCCTCGCCGACGAACACACCATCGACATCGACCAGGCCTACCGGATCCAGAACGAACTCCTCGAACGGCGCACCAGTCGTGGTGAATCGATTGTGGGCATCAAGCTCGGCTTCACGAGCAAAGCGAAGATGGCGCAGATGGGTGTCTCCGAAGTGATCGTCGGTCAGTTGACCGACGCGATGTGCGTGAGCAACGGCGGCGAAGTCGACCTGAGGACGTTCATTCATCCCAAGATCGAACCCGAAGTGGCATACCGCCTGTCGAAGGACGTCGATCTCGACGATCCGAACGTCGACATCGAAACCTGCGTCGACGCGCTGGCTCCCGCTATGGAGATCATCGACTCGCGGTACCGCGACTTCCGCTTCACCTACACCGACGTCGTCGCTGACAACACCAGCGCTGCCGGGTACGTGATCGGGAGGTGGCTGCCGCTACAGAACGTCGAAGACCGTTCCGTACGTATGGAAGTCGGCGGCGAGACGGTAGTCGGTTCCACGTCGGCCATTCTCGGCGATCCGGCGCGCGCTTTGCATGCACTGCTCGACATCGCCCGCCGACGCCGAATTCCGTTGCGCGCCGGTCAGGTAATTCTGGCCGGTGCCGCCACAGCAGCTGTGCGACTCGACGAGGGCGTCGCACAGTGCACGATCGACGGACTCGGAACCGTCACGGTGAAAGGTGTGAAGCGATGAGTGGGGCGCAGGTCATCGAGAAGCTGGCGAAGCCGCGCGGAAAGTTCCCCCACGTCAAGGTGGTCGGCGATTTCGTCTATGTCTCCGGGACCAGTTCGCGTCGACCCGACAACACGTTTGTCGGCGTCGAGGTCGATGAGATGGGGACGACGGCGCTCGACATTCGGGCGCAGACGCGTGCCGTCATCGAGAACATCGCGGCGATTCTCGCCGAAGTGGGTGGAGAACTGAGTGATCTGGTTCAGGTCACCTCCTACCTGGTGTCGATGAACGACTTCGGCGGATACAACGAGGTGTACGCCGAACTGTTCGACGAAAACGGTCCGACGAGAACGACTGTGGCTGTTCACCAGCTGCCCCACCCTCACCTGCTCATCGAAATTTCCGGCGTGGCGTACGTGCCCGCCTCCCGACGCTCGGCGTCCGAAGATACGGAGAATGCATCATGACCACGATTCCTCCCGTCATCGACTTCAAGAAGTGGATCGACGACAACCGCCACCTCCTGCAGCCGCCCGTCAACAATCAGACGATGGCGCTCGGAGACGATTTCATCGTGCAGGTCGTCGGCGGCCCCAACCAGCGGACCGACTACCACCTCGATCCGTACGAGGAGTGGTTCTACCAGCTCGAAGGCGACATCCACGTCAATGTCATGACCGAAGACGGTCCTCAGCGCGTCGACATTCGCGAGGGTGAAACTTGGTTGCTGCCAGGAGACATTCCGCATTCGCCGCAGCGTCCCACCGCGGGCTCGATCGGCCTGGTCATCGAACGCGTCCGCAAGGAAGGCACGCTCGAGAAGTTTCAGTGGTACTGCCTCGAATGTGATCACAAGATTCACGAGGTCGAACTTCAGGTGCGCGACATCGTGGCCGACCTTCCGCCGGTGTTCGTCAAGTTCTACGAGAGCGAAGAAGCCCGCACGTGTGACAAGTGCGGCACGCTCCATCCCGGCAAGGGCTGAGCTATGAGCAACCTGATCGACATCCACACCCACTACGTGCCCAACGGGTGGCCGGATCTGACCGAAGACGCGGGGCCGCAAGCGCCGTGGCTGAAGGTCGAGTCGGAAACCGAAGCAATGATCATGATGGGCACCAAGGAGTTCCGTCGCATCCAATCCGATGCCTGGGACGCCGAGGTGCGGCTTCGGGACATGGATGCCGACGGCGTGCAGACGCAGGTCGTCTCACCTACTCCGGCGTTCTTCAACTACGGCCGGAGCGGTGAGCAGGCAAGTCGCATTGCACGGATCTTCAACGACCTCGCACTCGAGATCGTGGAGCCGGCGAAGGATCGGTTGATTCCGTTCTGCCAGGTGCCTCTGCAAGACACCGACGCAGCGTGCCGTGAGTTGGAGCGGTGCATCGCGAACGGGCACCGCGGTGTCGAGATCGGCAATCATGTCGGCGATCTGGACCTCGACAGCGAGGGCGTGGTGACGTTCCTGCAGCACTGCGCGTCGCTGGACGTGCCGGTATTCGTGCACCCGTGGGACATGGCCAACTCTCCGCGCCTCGATCGCTGGATGGCGCAGTGGCTCACTGCGATGCCGGCCGAAACGCACCTGTCGATACTCGCACTGATTCTCGGTGGGGTGTTCGACAAGATCGACGATCGTCTCAAGATCGGATTTGCGCACGGTGGTGGATCTTTCGCGTTCTGGTTGGGACGGATGGAAAACGCCTGGCACGGCCGCAACGACATCATCGGTACGTCGCAGTTCCCGCCTTCGCACTACCTGGGAAGGTTCTACGTGGATTCCGTCGTCTTCGACGAGCGTGCGCTGCGACTGTTGGTGGACACGGTGGGGGTGGACCGTGTGATGGTGGGTAGTGATTACCCGTACCCCTTGGGGGAGCGTCCGGTCGGTGAGGTGGTTCGCAAGAGTGAGTTCTTGGACGATACTGCGCGCCAACTGATTTCGCGGGGGAATGCCGAACGCTTCCTGGGTCTCGTCTGAGGCCCCGGCTATACCTTTTCCGGTATGGCGGACGGTGAATTCGGCATTTGTGAGTCATGTCTCGAGCGAGCACAATTCCAAACACAACGATCGACGACGCTCGTGATACCGACAATCCCGAAGACGGGGTCGGTGACTACAGACTTCATCGTCCGCCTGCCCCATCCAATCGATAGGTTCCGCGATGTCAGACAAGATATCCAACAGCACTACGAGCGACGGAAAGCCGTTGCCGGAGAAAGCGGCCCGTAGCCGAGTTGCCATGGCAACCCTGGCCGGCACAACTCTCGAATGGTACGACTTCTTCCTCTACGGCACAGCCGCCGCGTTGATCTTCAACAAACAATTCTTCCCGAGCCTGAGCCCCACGGCCGGCACGCTGGCTGCCTTCAGCACCTTCGCCGTCGGGTTCATTGCACGGCCGGTGGGTGGACTCGTGTTCGGGCACTTCGGTGACCGGATCGGGCGCAAGGCCACGCTCGTGGTCTCATTGGTGATGATGGGCATCGGGTCCACACTCATCGGCCTCATCCCGAACTACGACTCCATCGGTTTCTGGGCGCCCGTCCTCCTGGTGGCGATGCGCGTCGTTCAGGGCATCGGTCTGGGCGGTGAAGGCGCCGGCGCGACACTCATGTCGATGGAGCACGCGCCGGCGGGGCAGAAGAATCTCTATGCAGGTTTCCCTCAGATGGGCACACCCGCCGGACTGGTTCTCGCCAACGGCATCTTCCTGACGACCAACGCCGTGATGTCGGACTCGGCATTCGCTTCGTGGGGTTGGCGAATCCCGTTCCTGCTCAGCTTCGTTCTGGTGGCGATCGGTCTGGTGATTCGCCTGCGCGTCACCGAGTCGCCGTCATTCGCCGGGATCATGGAGAAGGGCGAAATAGTCCGCTTCCCGCTGCGTGAGTCGCTCAAGGTCGGCTTCCCCCGTTTGTCTCTCACGCTTGCCGCGTGCTTGGCGAACTCCGCCGTGGCGTACGCCTTCATGGTGTTCACCCTGTCGTACGGAACTCAACATCTGGGCTACGACAAGCAATTCCTGGTGCTCAGCGTGACCGCGGCAGCAGTCCTGTGGTTCCTTTCCATCCCGTTCTGGACAAAGATCGCCGACAAGTACGGGCGTCGGCACATGTTCATCGGCGGATCTGCCGCAATCCTGTTGTGGTGCATCGTGTTCTTCCCGCTCCTCAACACCGAGAACAAAATGGTCGCCGTCATCGCGTTCCTGGGCATGGGCCTGATCGTTCCGGTCACACATTGTGTCCAGGGCAGCATCATCGCCGATACCTTCCCGGCCAAGGTC
The DNA here is from genome assembly GCF_058793255.1 of Rhodococcus sp. MPR-R1B. Taxonomy (NCBI): domain Bacteria; kingdom Bacillati; phylum Actinomycetota; class Actinomycetes; order Mycobacteriales; family Nocardiaceae; genus Rhodococcus; species Rhodococcus sp. MPR-R1B. The sequence continues at coordinate 43,742 of NZ_JBXAFO010000035.1, read as the reverse complement.
CGCTATTCCGGCTCGTCTCTGATCCTCCAGAGCGGTGCAATTCTCGGCGGTGGACTGGCACCGATGATCGCCACGGCTCTGCTCGACGCCACCGGATCTTCGGTCGGTGTGACCTGGTATCTCGCCGGGGTGTGCACGATCAGCCTGGTCGGCGCCATCGCACTGTTCAAGATTGTCCCCGATTCGTCGCGGGGCTTGGAGCACGAGGAGATTCGCGTCTCCGAAAACGCCTGAGTCCTGGTCGATCCGACATCGGCCCGTTCCCTCTGGAGGGAACGGGCCGATCGGCGTTTCACGGTCGCATGAGCTCAGTTGCAAAGGACTCCAGCGTCGCGATCAGGGCCTGCGCGGACGGACTCGACGTGCGAGTCGCCGACGAGGTGATGCCGACGCTGTGCCCGATCGGATCGAGTGTGATGGACAGGGTGGTCAAGCGCGCATCGTCGCGGGGGATGAGGCTCGGTAGTACCGCGATCATGTCGGTCTCGACCAGTAGCTGACGCACGGTGAGGAAAGAGGTTGCCTCGACCCGATTTTCGGGCAACGGCAAGCCGTTCCGGGCGAAGAACTCCTCGAGTTCGCGTCGGAGCACTGTCTCGACCCCAGGAAGGATCCAGGGGAAGCCGCGTAGTTCTTCGAGTTGGACGTCCTCGCGGTGAGCGAGCGGGTGATCTACGCGGGTGACGAGTTCGACGGATTCGGCGTAGAGGTTCCGTCTTGTCGCGGTGTCATCGGTAGGTGAGGTGAGCCGGCCGACGATCAGGTCGATTCGGCCCGCTTCCAGATCGGTGAGCAACTGCTCTGGCGTACCTTCGCGCACGACGACGGTGAGCAACGGGTGGTGAACCTTCAGGCGCGCGATAGCGCCGGGAAGCAGCACGTTGGATCCGGCGAGATGTGTTCCCACGATGACGGTTCCGCGATTGGCGTCGGCAAGTTCGACGACGTGTCGCCCGGCTTCGGTCAGCTGCGCGATCACGGCCCGTGCATGAGTTGTGAAGGCCTCGCCGAAAATGGTCGGGGTGATGCCGCGTGGCCCGCGGTCGAAGAGCGAGACGCCGAGAATGGACTCGATGTCGTGCAGACTCCGAGTCGCGACAGGTTGCGTGATGTGAAGTGCGGCAGCGGCGCCGACCACACTGCCCTGACGGCTCAATGCGTCGACGAGCAGGAGATGGCGGAGTTTGAGTCGCCCGTCGAGGAGCTTGGGCATGTCCATGGAGCAATCCTAGACGGGATTTCTCCGGGTGGGTAGGCGCCCGAAGTTGCTCAGGAGAAGGTGATTCCGATCGATTGGGACGAGGCGTACTTCTCCCAGGTTTCGCTGCTGTCCGGACTTCCCGTGTGCGCAAACGACGTCCAGTGCCGGCGTATCCGACGGCCCAGTGCGTCGATGCTCTGCCAGTCGCTGCTGCCCAGCATCGGTGAGCCCTGCCAGGACTGCTCGGTTCCCAACACGAAGGGTAGTTCTATGCAGTGAGTTGCTCCGAAGACGTCGTCCGTCGGTGCCCAGTCGAAGCGGTACGTGTACACCGACGCGCCGGCCGCTGTGAAGGTCTCGGCCAGCTCCATTGCCGGTTCGGCAAACATGTTCTGTGTCAGTGCCTTTTCGGCGACGTGTTCGGGATCGGGTACTCCCGCTACGTCGCGCACGAAAGCAGATCCCTCGTCTCGGGTGTATCCCACGATGACGTCAGGCGCTGTTTCGAAAGTTCGGATCACCGGTTCCAGTTCGGAGATCGGCGCGAAGGGCGGTTGCACGACATTGGGGGACCGCCGGCTGAACTCGACAGCCGTGCCGCGGAATGCGTCGAGAATGTGGGAGAGCGGCGCGGTCCGAGGATCTCCGTCGAGCAGTCGGGCAAACGTCTCCCCGTTCTCGATCGCGGCAGCCTGCGTGAAGTTGAGGTCCGGCCGTGGAGTGCTCTGCAGAATTGCTCGATGGAACAGAGTTCGAGAGTTGTTACTGCTCAACAGATTCACAATCGAATGAGCGCCGGCCGACTGCCCGAACACGGTGACCGAGTCGGGGTCGCCGCCGAATGCCTCGATGTTCTCGCGCACCCACTCGAGCGCTGCGATCTGATCGTGGACCCCGAGATTGCCTTCGCTGACGCCGTCGAGGAGGAGGTATCCGAGCACGCCGACGCGATAGTTGACCGACACCACGACGACGTCGCCCTCGGCTGACAAAGCGCCGCCGTCGTACCAGGGGAGTGAGCCGCCGCCACTGGAGTACCCGCCACCGTGAAGCCACACCATCACCGGGCGATGACCGGTCAGCGACGGGGTTGTGACGGTGACGGTGAAGCTGTCCTCGCTGTGCTCCGGTTCGGGGAGCGGTGGCCCCATGATGCGTTCGAGTCGTGAAGGTGGTTGGGGGAAGACCGTTCCAAGCGCTGTGGCGTCGAAGACGTCGGAGAACGGTTCCACCGGTCGCGGCTTCTCGAAGCGCGGTGCGCTGGCGTAGGGGATCGCACCGAAGTAGTAGGAACCGTCACGCTTTCGGCCGCGGACCTTCCCCGAAGGGGTGGATGCGATCACCGTCTCGAACGAGGGCATGGGTTCCTTTCTTCTTGTGCATGCTTTTTCGAGCATGCCAGGTGGATGCCGCGGCACAAATGCCTTTGTGGTCGTGCGGTATGCGTTACGGCGTGAGTGCCTGTACCAGTCGATCTTCGAGTCGCGTCGTCACTCGGCTGTATACGGCACCGTCGTCCAGGGCCCGGGACATCACGATCGCCCCTTGGATCCCGGCTACGGCTTCTTCGGCGAGTCCGATGGAATCTTCGGCACCGACGAGTGCCGCCTGGAGAGCCGCTGTCCATTCGTCGAAGTATGTTCGCACCCTGGCGCCGAAGCGATTTCGCTCTTCACCGAGTGCAAATGCGCCGAACAGGCAAATGCGTTGCCCTGACCGAAAGTAGTCGCCCGCGGTAGCGAACATGCTCTGGATGCGCTGCCTCGGTGGAACCGATTCTGCTCGAAGAGGTTCGAAGACTTCGGCGCGAAACCATCCGTCGACCTCGTCGAGCACCGCCTCGGCCATCTCTTCCTTCCCGCGCGGAAAGAAGTTGTAGAGACTGCCTTTGCCCAAACCGGTGTGTTCGGTGATCACGGCCAGGCTTGCTCCGTCGAACCCGTAGGTTCGAAACACGTTTGCGAGAGCGGGAATCGTGTCCGAGCGTTCAGCTACCTGTCTGGCCATGGATTCATCCTTTCATCACAGACCCAACTCGCTCAGGCCCGGATGATCGTGCGGGCGTGGTCCGGTCGGATCCCAGAAGAACTTTCGCTCGGACTCCTCGATGGGAACGTCGTTGATGCTGGCATGACGGTGGTGCATGAGTCCGTCGGCGTCGAATTCCCAGTTCTCGTTGCCGTAGGAGCGGAACCACTGCCCGTCGTGATCGTGCCACTCGTACGCGAATCGCACGGCGATGCGGTCGTCGCTGTGTGCCCACAACTCTTTGATCAACCGGTAGTCCAGTTCGCGGGTCCACTTCTCGGTCAGAAGTTCGACGATCTCGGATCGGCCGGTGACGAACGTCGACCGATTACGCCACCAACTGTCCGGCGTGTAGGCCAGCGACACCTTGTGCGGATCGCGTGAGTTCCATCCGTCCTCGGCGAGGCGGACCTTCTGGACGGCAGTTTCGTGAGTGAAGGGCGGAATCGGTGCTCGGACGGTCATTGCGGGGCCTCTCGATCAGATGTGTACCTATCGGTACAGACTTTACCGATAGGTACAACAAGAGTCCAGTGAACGACTTCGGCCGCCCCCACCGAAGCGGGAGCGGCCGAAAGAGTCGAACCGGAAGAAACTAGCGCGCGCGACGAGCGAGACGCTCGGAATCCGAGATCAGGACGCTCTTGCCTTCGAGGCGAAGCCATCCGCGGTGTGCGAAATCAGCGAGCGCCTTGTTGACGGTCTCGCGGGAAGCGCCGACGAGCTGGGCGATCTCTTCCTGCGTGAGGTCGTGAGTGACGCGCAGGGCGCCACCTTCCTGAGTGCCGAAGCGCTGCGCGAGCTGCAGGAGCGCCTTGGCGACACGGCCGGGAACGTCCGTGAAGATCAGGTCGGCCAGGGTGTTGTTGGTACGACGCAGACGGCGGGCGAGAACGCGCAGAAGCTGCTCGGCGATCTCGGGGCGCTGCTGGATCCATGCCTTGAGAGCGTCGCGGTCCATGCTCACGGCGCGAACCTCGGTGACGGTCGTAGCCGTCGAGGTGCGGGGGCCGGGGTCGAAGATGGACAGTTCGCCGAACATGTCGGACGGGCCCATGATCGTCAGCAGGTTCTCGCGACCGTCGGGTGAGCGTCGACCGATCTTCACCTTGCCGGACACGATGATGTACAGGCGGTCACCGGGTTCACCTTCGTTGAAGATGACATGTCCACGGGGGAAGTCGACGGGCTGCAGCTGCTTTGTCAGCGCCGCTACCGCTGAGGGCTCGACTCCTTGGAAGATGCCGGCTCTTGCCAGGACGTCGTCCACGTGCGCTCCTTGTTGGGATTTGTTCGTTTGTGGTGTCATTTTTGCGCTATCTATCTTTGTACCCGCGCTGCGCACAAACCGTCGTACACAGGCTCAGCCCTCATGAGTGAGACACTGTGTCCAATGCAATCTGTGTTCAATGCAACAGGTACGGCATCGAAGTCTACGTCCCGTTAGCTCGCGACGAGTGATTGATGCCACGTAAGAGCCGAAAATTCTTCCGGAATCCGCTGCGGTGACTACTTTGTATGGCCGTCAACTTGCCCGTTGTGTCCGGATTTCGCCCAGGCTGGCGCTCTCGGGAGCCTCCGACTGACGGCCCTTACGCTTCCGGTGGAAGCGGGCGAACGCATGGGGAAACCCATCGCTTGCCAGGCGGGCGACGTCGTCGTGACTTGCCTGGTCGAGGAAGTCTTCTACTTCATGCTCTTGGACCGAGAGCCGACGCAATCGCCCTTCGACTCGTTCCATCGCCAGGGCAAAGAGCATAAGCAGTAGCGGAAAGAGAATTACTGCGAGTCCTTGCATAGGGGGAAGTAAACACGTCGAAGGTCTCAGAATCGACACGACGGAGTCTCCACTCATGTCGTATCCGTACAGTTGTCTGAGTGCAGACCACCCCGACAGGCAGTTCAGAGCAGCGGAAGAAACCGCGTTCGGGGGGTGCGCGGAAGGAAGAATCACACCTCGGATTGGTACGCCGGGCGCGTCGGATGAATCGTGAGCTCGCTGTGGCTTTCCCACACGTGTACTGCGAACTCGACTTCACGACTCCGTTGGAACTGGCAGTGGCGACAATCCTGTCGGCGCAATGCACCGACGTCCGCGTCAACATGGTCACGCCGGCACTCTTCGCCCGTTATCCCGACGCAAAGGCATACGCGGAATCCGATCGGACCGAACTCGAGGAGTACATCCGCTCCACCGGCTTCTACCGGAACAAGACGACGTCGCTGATCGGACTCGGTCAGGCGCTACTCGAACGCCACGACGGGCAGGTCCCGAACAAGCTCGAAGATCTGGTGAAACTCCCAGGCATCGGACGCAAGACCGCGAACGTCGTGCTGGGCAATGCCTTCGACATTCCGGGAATCACCGTCGACACCCACTTCGGTCGGCTCGTGCGTCGGTGGAAGTGGACCGAGGAAGAAGATGCCGTCAAAGTGGAACACGCCGTCGGGGCACTGATCGAACGTAAGGAATGGACTCTGCTCTCGCATCGCGTGATCTTTCACGGCCGACGGGTCTGCCACGCGCGCAAGCCCGCGTGCGGTGTGTGTGTTCTGGCCAAGGACTGCCCGTCGTACGGTCTCGGCCCGACCGACAAAACCGAGGCCGCGGCCCTGGTGAAAGGCCCCGAGACCGATCATCTTCTCGCCCTGGCAGGGTTGTGATCGCCGATGACAAGTGCCGGAAGATGGTCTCTCGCTGCGCTCGTGGTCGTCGCGGCTCTCGTCGTGGCGATCTGGCCGCGCGGGGGAGACGACACGACGCCCACGTCGACGGGCCCGTCCTCGTCCGCGTATCAGCCGCCGACGTTCACTCCGTCGTCGGAATCGCTCGATCAACTCCGTAGCCAGGCGGCTCTGGCTTCCTGCCCGACTCCGACGGGCGAAGCTCCGGCCGGCTCGGCGCTGGCCGGAATCACCCTCGACTGCGTGTCAGACGGTCGGCCCGTCGACCTTGCCGCAGCGGTCGGCGGAAAACCGACTCTGCTCAACTTGTGGGCGTACTGGTGCGCGCCATGCGCCGAAGAGCTTCCGTACCTTCAGGAATTCGCGGAGCGCGCCGAGGGCAGCATCAATGTTCTGACGGTGCATTCGGATCCGAATCAGGAGAACGCTTTGACGCGACTCATCGACTACTCGGTGCGTTTGCCTGGCGTCCAGGACGGTGACGGCAAGGTACGGATCGCAGTGGGCGCACCGCCGGTGCTGCCGGTGTCGGTGCTCGTGCGCGCGGATGGAACAGTCGCCAAGGTCTTGCCTCAACCTTTCCGCAGTGCGGACGAAATCGCCGCCGCTGCGGCGCAATATCTGGGAGTCGTCGTATGAGCACACCGGTTCCCGAGTGGTTGCGAGCTGTCGCCAGCACCGAGCCCACCGATCCACACCGGATCAACCCCGTCCTCGAGCGTCGCGCGCCGCGCGGGACCGTGACGCGTCCGGCCGCGGTGCTCGTGCTCTTCGGCGGACCGCGTGAGGCAGACCCTCTCGCCGTCGGCGGCTTGCCGGAGGGCGCAGACGTGTTGCTGACCCAACGGGCGTCGACGATGCGTCAGCACAGCGGACAGGTCGCATTCCCGGGCGGCGCCGCCGATCCGGGCGACGACGGCCCCATCGGCACCGCGCTGCGTGAAGCGCAGGAGGAGACCGGGCTCGATCCGAGCGGAGTTCAGCCGCTCACCGTGCTGCCGGAGATCTTCATCCCGCCGTCGGGTTTCGACGTGACGCCGGTGCTCGGCTACTGGGAGCAGCCGACGACGGTGGGGATTCAGGACGAGGGCGAGGTCGGACGGGTGGCCAGGGTGCCGCTGCGCACGTTGCTCGACCCCGACAACCGGTTTCAGGTTCGCCATCCCCTCGGATACCAGGGCCCGGCGTTCCGCGCCGACGGCATGCTGGTCTGGGGGTTCACAGCAGGAATCCTCGCGGCGCTGTTCACGGTGTCGGGCTGGGAGATTCCGTGGAACTACGAGGACGTGAGAGACCTGGACACAGCGCTGTCCGAGTTCGGTGAAGGTGTCGAGGATTCGGCGGTGCCGCGATGACAGGTTCTCGTTGGGTGGACATCGCCATCGTTCTGGTCGCCCTCATCGCGGCCACGTCCGGATGGCGTCAGGGTGCGGTGGCGTCGGCGTTGGCGTTTGTCGGCGTGATCCTCGGTGCCGTCGCCGGAATTCTGTTGGCGCCCCACCTGCTCGTGCACGTCACCGAAGGCAAGCTGCGCATCCTCGCGGGCATCTCGCTGATCGTGGTGTTGGTCATCATTGGCGAAGTCGCCGGCATGGTGCTCGGACGCGCGGCGCGCAGCGGAATGCACAGTCCGACGGCGCGATCCGTCGACAGTGTCATCGGTGCGGGTCTACAGGCGGTGGCCGTCGTGGTCGCGGCGTGGTTGCTCGCGATTCCGCTCACTTCTTCGTCGCAGCCGAATATTGCCGCCGCTGTTCGTGGTTCGGATGTTCTCGCCAGCGTGGACGAACTGGCGCCGCAGTGGCTGCGCCGCATCCCGACGGAGTTTTCGGCGTTGCTCGACACCTCCGGCCTGCCGGACGTCATCGGCCCGTTCGGGCGTACGCCCATCACCGAGGTCGAAGCACCCGACGCGAGCGTTCTGGCCAGTCCGTTGGCGGCGGAGTTGCGTCCGAGTGTTCTACGCATCAACGGTGTCGCACCGAGTTGCCAGCGCGCGCTCGAGGGATCCGGATTCATCGTCGCTCCCGAACGCGTCATGACCAACGCACACGTGGTTGCCGGAACCGAGAGCATCACGGTGGACACCATGGAGGGCGCGCTGCCCGCGCAGGTGGTTCTCTTCGACTCCGCCGTCGACATCGCGATTCTGGCGGTTCCCGGACTGGACGCACCGGTGCTGCCGTTTGCTCCGGAGCAGGCTCAGACCGGCGACAATGCGTTGGTGCTCGGTTACCCCGGCGGCGGTCCGTACACGGCCAGCGCAGCCCGCGTTCGTGAGGTCCTGAACCTGAACGGACCGGACATCTACAAGGCCGGAACCACTCAGCGTGAGGTCTACACCGTCCGCGGATCCATCAGGCAGGGCAACTCTGGTGGGCCGATGGTCGACGATCAGGGGCGCGTCCTCGGCGTCGTGTTCGGTGCCGCAGTCGACGACAGCGACACCGGATTCGTCCTCACCGCCCAGGAAGTATCGCGCCAGTTGAACGCGGCTGCCTCGGCGTCGACGCCGGTGCCGACAGGCGCCTGCATTCTGTAGCGGTCACTTCTCCGTAAGGAGGAAGTCCTCGAGTTCGCGGTTGACGCGCTCGGGGGCTTCCTGATGCGCGTAGTGACCAACTCCGGCAATGGTGCGCAGTTTCTCGCCGGGAGCCCAATGCTTGTCGCGCCGCACGGTACGGGTGAGCACGTACGGGTCGAGTTCGCCGTGAATCTGGACGATCGGAATGCGAAGAACCTGATCCATCAAACGCATGAAGCGACGACCCTCGGGCCGGAGCTGGCTGCGGAAGGCCCAGCGCTGGTACTCCAGCGTGGAATGCGCGACGCCCGGGATCCGGATCGCGGCCCGCATCTTGGTCATCACGTCCGCGAACTCGGGTTGCTGCGGCCAGGTGGGGCCGGACCGCGAGCGAACCAGACGCTCCACCTCGGCGCCGTTGTCGGCCGTCAACCGACGTTCCGGGCGTAGCGGTACCTGATAGGCCAGGAACGAGGGCAAAAGCGCGCGGCGCTGATATGGGTCGCGCACGACTGCTTTCTTGAGTGCCATCGGGTGTGGTGACGAGATCAACGCGATCGACCGCACCAGGCGTGGATGCAGGAGCGCGGTCGCCCAGCACACCAACCCGCCGTCGGCATGACCGATCAGCGTGGCCTTGCCGTAACCCATCGCACGAATGAGACCGGCTACGTCACCGGCGAGCGTCCAACCGTCGTAGCCGCGAGGGGGTTTGTCGGAATCGCCGTACCCACGAAGATCCATGGCGACGACGCGGAATCCCTGCTCCGACAGTGCCGTCAACTGATGGCGCCAGGACCACCAGAAATCGGCGAATCCGTGCAACAGGACCACCAACGGAGCATCCGGCTCCGCGTCGCCTACCTCGACGACGTGAAACCGGATGCCGTTGGCGTGAATGTCCCGGTGAATCCAGGGGCCGTCGAACCTGACGGTGGATGGATCTGGGGCTGCCACTTTCGATCAGACTCGCTACCGGCGCGCGTTGAAATCGACAGACGGCTTTGCGTCGTCATGGCTGCCGGGAAGGACGTTCTTGGCCTGCTTGAGCGATTCGATCGTCTTCTCCGGAGCCCTCAGCTTGCGCACACGCAGATAACCGAGCAGCGCCAGAATCGCGGTGGTCACCACCATGATCAGGAAGACGATGAGGAACGCCAGCCAGCGCGGCACCCAGGTATCGAGCATCTCGGCCAGGAAGAAAAAGAAGAAGAACGAGCTGAACAGCAGAACCGTGAAGGCCAGGATGAAGAAGACACTGCCCTGCAGACCCTTCTTGACCTCGCCCGTGACCTCGGCCTTGGCAAGTTCAACCTCGGCGCGCACGAGGGTGGAGACCTGTGCGGTCGCGTCCTTGACGAGGGCCCCGATGGTGGCCTCACCCGGCGTGCGGGCGTCCACATCGGTGAGAGGGATGGACGAGACCGTGTTCGGTACTCCATCTCCGGTGAAGCGCTGGCTCTCTCCGTTGGTCAAGCTCACTTGTCGACCTCTCCAGGTAGTTCTCTCGCGTCCGTGGCAATGGCGGTGGAAGCGTCGTCTCGAGCCGCATGAACTCGTCCACGTCGCCACAGCAGCGCTGATCCGATCAGCGATGCCACCAACGATGTCACGAGAACTGCGGCCTTCGCTATCTCGGCCTCGCTGCCATCGCCGACCCCGTCCAATGCGAGGTCTGCTACAAGCAGGCTAACGGTGAACCCGATGCCACCGAGAACTGAGAGGGCAAACATGTCTCTCAATTCCAGTGTCTTGGGCTTGGTGGCTATGCCCAATTTGATCGCGAGCAGGGAAATTCCGAAGATTCCGACGGTCTTTCCGACCAGAAGGCCGACGACAACCGATTGCCCGACGGGGTCGGTGAAAATGTCGCCGAGTACCGCGGCGTTGATCGGAACACCGGAGGCGAACAGTGCGAAGACGGGGACGCAGAAGCCTGCGGAGTACGGCTGAATGCGGTGCTCGAGGCGGCTGCCCGGCGCGTACTCCTCGTCCGGATCGCGCCTGACACGGGTGAGTAGGCCGAGCGCGACGCCCGCGAGTGTGGCGTGTATCCCCGCTTCGTGCATCGCGTACCAGGTCAGTAGTGCCAGCGGGACGTAGAGGAACGGCGTCGTGATGCGCTTGTGCTGGGCGTAGGCGTAGGCAGCCAGGGCTGCGGCCGCGGTCAGCAGCCACAACATCGCGAGGGAACCGGTGAACAGTACGGCGATGAGGATGATCGCGAGCAAATCGTCGACGACGGCCAGGCTGAGCAGGAAAACTCGGGCGCTCGCCGGGATCTTCGAGCCGGTCAGTGCGAGCACGCCGAGGGCAAAAGCGATGTCTGTCGCGACGGGAATAGCCCAGCCCTTGTCCATGCCGGGCGTGCCGAAACCGATGGACGCCGCGATGATCGCGGGGACCAGGACGCCGCCGCACGCCGCGATGATCGGGAGCATCGCGGCTTTGCGGTCCGCGAGTTCGCCGACCACCAGTTCACGTTTGAGTTCGAGGCCGGCGACGAAGAAGAAGACGGCAAGCAGTCCGTCCTGCGCCCACGTGCCCAAGCTGAGGTCGAGATGGAGTGCGGACGGACCGATCTGGAAGTCACGTAGTGCGATGTAGCTCTCACCGAAAGGAGAGTTCACCCAGATCAGAGCGAGGGCGGCAGCGATCAGGAGGATCGATCCGCCCACCGTTTCGGTGCGGAGGTAGCGGGACAGTTCGGAACGCAGGGTGGAGATCACGCGTGGGGACGACCTTTGTTCGTGCAACCGAATTCGGATGCAACAGACATGAACGTGATCGACGTTGTGACGCATCGAATGCACGTGCCGACCAGACTTCCCGGCTCACCTTTACGGAATTTTATCGCGGATTGCCCGCTGAGCCGAATTCGCGAACCGAATTTGCGTCGGAAAACCCCGCGGGTGTTCAATTCCTACTGATTGGGACACTATCCCACCAATTGGACATCTTTCGTATAACGGCGCAGGAGCATGTTTTGAGCACGTCAGTCAGTGAGAATCCACCCAAGCCGGAGGGCGGCGACGCAGATACCGTCGCCGGAGTGCCGCGCAGCCGAATCGTGGTCGCCAGCATGGTGGGTACGTCCATCGAGTTCTACGACTTCTACATCTATGCAACAGCGGCAGTATCGGTGTTCCCGCACCTGTTCTTCCCGAAGGGCAACGACACCACCGCGCTTCTCGCGTCGTTGGCGACGTTCGGACTCGCGTTCGTCGCCCGTCCCCTCGGCTCGATTCTCTTCGGGCACTTCGGTGACCGCGTCGGACGCAAGGCAACTCTGGTCGGCTCGTTGCTGACGATGGGCATAGCGACCTTCCTCATCGGACTACTGCCGACCTATCACCAGATCGGACTGCTGGCCCCGGCGCTGTTGGCGCTCATGCGTTTCTGCCAGGGCCTCGGGCTCGGCGGCGAATGGTCGGGTGCGGCGCTGCTCGCGACCGAGACAGCCAAGGAAGGCAAGCGGGCCTGGGCGGCGATGTGGCCGCAACTCGGTGCGCCCATCGGCTTCTTCATGGCCAACGGACTGTTCCTGATCATCACGTTGTTCATGAACCACGACAATTCCAGCCCGGACCTCGAGGGTGCCTTCCTGAGTTGGGGATGGCGAATTCCGTTCCTGCTCAGCGCAATCATGGTGATGATCGGCCTGTACGTCCGGCTCAAGCTCGAGGAAACCCCGGTGTTCGCGCGCGCAGTCGAGCGCGGCGAGAAGGTCAAGACTCCGGTGGCCGAGGTATTCAAGACCAGTTGGCGTCAGCTGATCATCGGTACGTTCGTGATGCTCGCGACGTACACGCTGTTCTACATCATGACCACCTGGGTTCTCAGCCACGGAACCGGCAAGACGGCGGCCGACGGTGGAACCGGTGCGGGCTTCAAGTACACCGATTTCCTTGTCCTGCAGTTGATCGCAGTCGTGTTCTTCGCTGCCGCCGTGCCGGTCTCGGGTTGGCTCGCCGACCGTTACGGGCGTCGTATCACCTTGCTGATCATCACCGGTCTGATCATGGTGTTCGGCTTGACCTTCGGTGTCTTCCTCGAACCGGACGGAATGAACGACGGTCGCATGTTGGCGTTCCTCATCGTGGGCATGCTGCTCATGGGCCTGACCTTCGGCCCGATGAGTGCCGTTCTCCCGGAACTCTTCCCGACCAACGTCCGCTACACGGGCTCGGGAATCGCGTACAACACGGCCAGTATTCTGGGCGCAGCGGTGGCGCCGTTCATCGCCGTCTACCTCGCGAAGAACTACGGCGTCGGTTGGGTCGGCATCTATCTTCTCGTAGCGGCGACGCTGACTTTTGTCGCGCTGCTGGTCATGCGTGAGACGAAGGGTGAGTCGCTCGACGATGTAGGGGCATAACCCTGCTGTGCGCCTTTATTAACCCCCGGCGGTTAATAAAGGCGCACAGCAGTTGTCAGGGAAGCTGAGCAGGCAGGACGTGCTCACCGGTCTTGTCGGTGCTCAAGGCCAGGGAGCTGATGTACTGCTTCTCGCCGTTCGGACCGGGCACGTTCGACGCGAGCATGTCGGGACGCTCGAATTCGATTCCGCTGACGCAGCACAGAAGCGTTTCACCGGAGGGGTTCCCGTACTCGTCGAACATCGGCAGATCGATGCCGTCGTCGGTGCGTCGTAGGTAGTACTTTCCCTTGGTGGCGACGGCCAGGACCGGCGGCATCACCAGCGCGATGACGATTGCGACGATCGGGGAGAACGGCTTGATCGCCGAACCGAAAGCACCGAAGAACACCAGGATCGAAATGCCCGCGGCCAGCAGCATCGACACGAAGCCGACGGGGTTGACGTCGTAGAGCATCCCGCGTCGGAACTCGGGGACTTTCGGGGAGAGCTTCAACCAGTACTTGTTGATCGCGATGTCCGAGGCGACGACCACGACCCAGGCGATACCGCAGTTGGCGTAGAACCCGAGGATCGTGTTGAGGAAGTCGAACATGTTGGCTTCCATCAAGATCAGTGCGATCGCCAGGTTGATCAGAACGAAGACCATGCGTCCGGGGTAGGTCTTGGTGACGCGGGTGTACGAGTTGGTCCAGGCCAGTGAGCCGGAGTACGCGTTGGTGACGTTGATCTTGATCTGGCTGATGACAACGAGGATCACGGCCAGCGTCATGGCCAGCCAGTGCGGCATCATGTCCTGGTAGATCTCGAGGAACTGGTGCACGGGTTGGTTGGCGATCGAAGATCCGTCGACGACGTTCGCGATGATGTACACAGCGAGGAACAGTCCGACGATCTGCTTGAACGCGCCGAAGATGACCCAGCCGGGCCCCGCGAGAATTACTGCAGCCCACCAACGACGGGTGTTCTCCGGCGTCTTGGGCGGCATGAAGCGTAGGTAGTCGATCTGCTCGGCGATCTGTGCGATCAGCGACAAGCAGACACCCGCGGCCAGCATCACCGATCCGAAGTTGACGCCCTTGCCGTTTGCGCCGTCCTCACCGCCGAAGGCGAAGAACGCGCTCACCGAATCAGGGTGCTTGAACAGCAGATACAGGAACGGCAGCACCATCATGACGAGCCACAGAGGCGTCGTCCACACTTGGAGCTTTGCCAGAGCCTTCATTCCGTAGATGACCAGTGGAATGACCATCAGGGTCGAGACCGCGTAGCCGATCGAGAGTGGGATCCCGAGCCCCAGTTTCAAACCCTGGGCCATGATGGAACCTTCGAGCGCGAAGAAGATGAAGGTGAACGTCGCGAAGATGACGTTGGTGACCACCGAGCCGTAGTAGCCGAAACCGCTTCCGCGAGTGATCAAATCGAGGTCGATATTGTATCGCGCGGCATAGTAGGCGAGTGGGAAGCCGGTCGCCATGATGACGACGGCAAACACGGCGATGCCCAGCAATGCGTTACCGGTGCCGTACGAGATGCCGATGTTGGCGCCGATCGAGAAGTCTGCGAGATACGCGATTCCGCCGAGCGCGGAGGTCGCGACGACGCCGGTTCCCCATTTGCGGTAGCTGCGTGGCGCAAATCGGAGGGTGTAGTCCTCCAGAGTCTCCTTCAGTGCGGCATTCTCACCGAGATCTGCCCTGTCCGGTGCGCCGGCGGACACCTGCTCGTTCACTGCTGTCATGACGTCACTTCCCCTGGGTGCCTGTGCATGTGCACTTTGTGGTGCAGGCACCCAACCTAGGGAGGTGGCGTTACGCGGACATGTTTGAAATGTGTCGCCCACGTTGCGGATTCGATCCGCAACGTGAGCGAGCACTCATGGGACTTTCTTTACCTGTATCTGATCACCAACTGCCCGCGCCTGCAAGGCGAGTGGCTGCGTCCCGACCGGCCGAAGGTCGAGAACGGCGGCGGCCACCGGGTCGGCCAAGACGTTCCGGATGGTCCGGCGCAGGCCACGTGCTCCGTACACCGGGTCGAACCCGCGCCGTTGCAACAGGGCGACGGCGCTGTCCTCCACCTCGACGTCGATGCCTCTCCTGGCCAACCGAGTCGTGATCAGTTCGATCTCGAGACGGGTCACTTGTTCCGCGGTCTGTTCGTCGAACTCGTCGAGGATCACGGTTTCGTCGATGCGGTTGAAGAATTCGGGGTCGAAGAACTTCTCCAACGCGCGTTGCACCAGATGATGACCATGGCGCGGTCGATCGATTCGGACGCGATCGGCTAGCTGCCGCAGGTGGGATCGCCGATGTTCTGCCACCGCAGCAGAGCCGAGATTCGAGGTCAGGAACACGTAGCTGTTGCGGAACGAGATCTTCTGCTGACCGTTCGCCAACCGGAGTTCGCCGTTGTCGAGGACCTGCAGGAGCGCACGCAGCACGGTGGGGTCGGCCTTCTCCACTTCGTCGAACAGGACGATTCCGGGGGTGTACGGATCGCCCTCGACGGTGTTCTTGTCGAACAGCGTGAAGGACTCCTTGCTACCGGCATATCCAGGTGGAGCCCCGGAGAATGACGCCGCATAATGCTCTTGCGCAAGAGCATTCATGTCGATGCGGCACAGATCATCGGGTCCTGACCGTAGTTCTGCGGCCACGCGCCGCACCAATTCCGTCTTGCCGACGCCGGTCGGGCCAACGAGAAGGATGTTTGCGAGCGGACGCGTCGGATCCGTGGCACCGACATGCGCGATCGAAATCGCACGAACCACTGCGTCGACGGCGGCCTGTTGTCCGACGATCTTGGAACTCAGGGCTTTCGAGAGCTTGCGAGCGTCGAAGGCCCCGACCGGTACGGGTTCGGTTCGTTCCTCGGCCGGCGGTGGTGCTGCTGCTGCACTGTTCCGGTCATGGAGCATGTCGGTGATATAAGGCACAGTGAGATCCTTACGCTTCGATTGTCTTCTCGACCGGCAGGTTTCCGACGCGACAATCCGCTACACCCACTGTGTCTCGGGTGATGGCCTCGACGCGTTCCTGAGCCTTCTGGGCGTCGGTGACCCACAGCTTGTAGAACTCGAACGGGCAGTCCGCGACGCCCTTGTCTCCGTCACCTGCTGCGTGGACACCGGAGTAGCCGCGATGGAGGAGTTTGAAGATGTGGTTCTGGGACTGGTCGTTCTCGCGTGCGTCGCGAATGGCTGAGACGGAAAGCTGCGCGTACTGGATTCCGTATTCTTCTTCGCCGGTTTCACCCAGCGTCCGGCCGTCGAATCCGATGATCGCGGAGTGTCCGAAGTAGGAGTAGACGCCGTCGAATCCGGCCGCATTGGCAACTGCCACATAACAATTGTTGGCCCAGGCCATTGCCTTGGACATCATCACCTGCTGGTCCTTGGCGGGGTACATGTATCCCTGGCAACGGACGATCAGTTCTGCACCCTTCATCGCGCAGTCGCGCCAGATCTCCGGGTAGTTGCCGTCGTCGCAGATGATGAGCGAGATCTTCAGCCCCTTCGGGCCTTCGGTGACATACGTCGTGTCTCCCGGGTACCACCCTTCGATGGGGCACCAGGGCAGGATCTTTCGGTACCTCTGAACGATCTCGCCCTTGTTGTCGATGAGGATCAACGTGTTGTACGGGGGCTTGTTCGGGTGGTCTTCGTGCTGTTCGCCGGTGATGGAGAAGATTCCCCACGTGTCGGCTTCGCGGCACGCTGCGGAGAAGATCGCGGTCTCGTCGCCCGGGATGGTGGCTGCTGTCGCGTACATCTCCTCCTCGTTGTACATGATTCCCTGCGTGGAGTATTCGGGGAAGACCACCAGATCCATTCCGGGGAGGCCGGTCTTCATGCCGATCATCATGTCGGCGATCTTGCGCGCGTTCTCGAGGACGCCGGCGCGATCGTGCAGGCGGGGCATCTTGTAGTTGACCACTGCTACGCCGACCGTGTCGTTGCTCGAGGAGATGTCACCGTGTCGCATTGTCTTTCACTCCTTGGTTGTGTCGATCAGTTGAAGACTGGACGGGATTGGGGTACTGCGGTTTTGGGTGCAGCGAGGATCTTGGCCAGGCCCAGGAGAACCAGAAGCGCTCCGGCCCAACCGGCCGCGACGGCGGGTGTGGTGTGGAAGTTGTCGGTCAGGATCAGAAATGCGGGGACCGTGCACGTGGGCTGGCTCAGAAGGACCGCTGCCCAGCCGGTGAAGCGACTGAGATTCTCGCGGCCGAGCCCGAGTACCAGGAAGAACAGCGTCCACAGCGCTGCCCATGCGAGCCAGATGACCCCGAAGACGGGGTCGTTGCTCACTGTGAAAGAGAGGAAGGAGTACACGAGCGCGGCGCACGCGACGAACAGCGAGAACCACCCGATTCCTTCCGGCTCGAAGCCGGCGAGATTGCTGATGCCCACATAGAGATAGGTGAATCCGAACAGATAGAGCCCTGAGGCCGCCAGGACGGCACTCGAATCTCCCTGAGCCTGAATCAACATGACGGTGGGGACGACGCATTGAAGTGCGCCGACGAAGAGGTTGAGGACCGAGGCGGATCGAACGGGAACTGTGCCGAGCAGCATCAGTCCGTTGACGAAGAGGACGGCTCCCACGTAAAGCAAACCAACACTGCCCATCGGGCACCTCCGGTTACTTCGGGACGGTTACTTCGGGACGGGTTACTTTCAAATGAAATGATTCCAAATGAAACTAAGTGATGCGCGCCACAGAAGTCAAGAGGGAGATCTCAGGGAAAATCTCAGAGCGTTGCGATGATCGAGAAGTCGAGTCCGTCGGCGACGGCGAGCTGAATCTTCTGCCGTGCAACACGATCACGAAACTCGACGGTTCCGCGAGGCCCGTCGTACGCGGCACCCTCGACGACGGCGTCCAGGTCACGCGGATGTGTGCTGTCGGCGCGTCGAACCAGGGCCGAAAGGGTATGTATCCCTTCGTAACACGACTCGGCAGCGTTGTTCAGTGCCGGAGCGTGCGCGCCGTGCAGTGCGATGTAGCGCCCGAGCAGGTCCATGGAGTTACCGTCGACCATCGAGCGGAAGTACGCCGCCGAGGCAAACAGGTTCCGGGTTGCGCGGGGGCCGCTTGCGAGCAGCATGTTTTCTTCCATCAACGGGCTGAACCGGATCATCGACTCGTCGAGGCCTCGGCGGGCGAAGGCTCGGTTGAAGTCGACGGCGTCCTGCCCGACGAGGAGCATGATCACGCCGTCGCAACCGGAGTTCGAGACGGTCTCGACCAACTGCTTCATGTTTCCGCGCCCGAGGTCGACAAACGAACCGCCGACCAGGCTGAGATCGAGTTCGGTGGCGAATTGCCTCACGGCTCCGAGAGAGCTGTGCGGCCAGATGTAGTCGTCCCCGACGACAAACCACTTACGCGCTCCGACGTTGTCGCGCAGCCACTTCAGCGCCGGCGCGATCTGCTGACGTGGTGTCTCACCCGAGCAGTAGATGCCGGGCCTGACCTCGCCGCCCTCGTAGAGCGAGGTGTACGAGTACGGAATACGGCCTGCGACCACCGGTGCGAGTGCGTGGCGGACCGAGGAGATGTGCCAACCGCTGACGGCGTCGATGTCGCCGGCGTCGAGTAGTTGTTGCACGCGGGCTGCGACGGCACTCGGCGTCGCGCCGCCGTCGATCACTTCGATCTGGACTTCGCGTCCCAGCACGCCACCGGAGTTGTTGAGGTCGCGGGCGGCCAACTCGCTGATTGCTTCGCAGGAGGGGCCGAACAGTCCGGCCGGCCCCTGAAGGGGAACCACCATGCCCAGGCGCCACACCGCGCTGCGCGCGCGTTCGAGCGCGCCGGTAGCGCTCATGCGTCGCCGCCGGAATCGGGAGTCAGCGACCTGGCCTGGGTTACTATCATTTCATTTGAAAGTATTGCCCGAGAAGTGTGAACTGCGCAACAGCGGGGGAGCGATCAGTGGGAAAAAGTGACTCCGAAATTCTTGATGCGTCGCTGACGACTGCGCTGGTCCGAGCAGCTCGAATGGCCGCGGCAGCGGCGGAGAAGGCGCTGGCGGCAGAGAATCTCACTCTCGATCACTGGATGACGCTCGAAGCCCTGGCGTCGACCGAGGGGCTGACGATGGCTCAGTTGCGCGATCGAACGGGAACACCGGCTCCGACGCTGACGCGAGTTGCGGACAAGTTGGTCTCGCTCGCGCTCATCTACCGCGAAGTCGGGGAGGACGATCGCCGGAAGGTACGCGTGTTTCTCTCCTCGCGCGGAAAGTCCTTGCACAAGAGGGTTGCCGCAGACATCCGCGTAGCCGAGGAGTCCTGGCTGACGTCGAAAGAGGAAGTGAAGTTGCGAGAGGGGCTTCGCCCCTGTGTGCCTTTCCGGTAGTGGGGACTACCAAAAAGGCGCACAGGGGCCGAAGGCCCTACTTGCCGCGGATGGCGTCGAATACCTTGGGGTCGACCAGGGTCGAGGTGTCTCCGAGGTCGCGGCCTTCGGCGACGTCGCGCAGGAGGCGGCGCATGATCTTGCCGGACCGGGTCTTCGGCAGTTCCGGCACGATCGTGATCTGACGCGGTTTGGCGATGGGGCTGATGTCGGTGGAGACCTGAGCCTTGAGTTCGGCGATGAGGACGTCGCCGGTGTTCTCGACGCCTTCACGCAGGATGACGAACGCGACGATGCCCTGTCCGGTGGTCTCGTCGGCGGCACCGACGACGGCGGCTTCGGCGACTCCGTGATGGTTCACCAGTGCTGATTCCACTTCGGAGGTGGAGATGCGGTGACCGGAGACGTTCATGACGTCGTCGACGCGGCCGAGGACCCAGAGTGCGCCGTCGTCGTCGTACTTGGCGCCGTCACCGGCGAAGTACCAGCCTTCTTCGGCGTAGCGGGACCAGTAGGTGTCGCGGTAGCGGTCCATGTCGCCCCAGATGCCGCGGAGCATCGCCGGCCACGGCTCGTCGAGGACGAGGTAGCCGTTGCCGCCGGGGCCGAGGGGCTTGGCGTCGTCGTCGACGATCTTCGCGGAGATACCGGGCAGTGGGGCCATCGCGGATCCGGGTTTGGTGGCGGTGATACCGGGGAGTGGGGAGATCATGATCGCGCCGGTCTCGGTCTGCCACCAGGTGTCGACGATGGGGGCTTTGTTGCCGCCGATGACCTCTCGGAACCAGCGCCACGCTTCGGGGTTGATGGGCTCGCCCACAGATCCGAGGAGGCGGATCGAGGACAGGTCGTGGGCGTCGGGGATCTCGCGGCCCCACTTCATGAACGTCCGCACGAGGGTGGGGGCGGTGTAGTAGATGGAGACGCCGTACTTCTCGATGATGTCGAAGTGGCGGTGCTCGTTCGGGGAGTTGGGGGTGCCTTCGTAGACGACCTGGGTGACGCCGTTCGAGAGGGGTCCGTAGACGATGTAGGAGTGTCCGGTGACCCAGCCGATGTCGGCGGTGCACCAGTAGACGTCTTGTCCCGCTTTGTGATCGAAGACGTTGTGGTGGGTGTACGAGGCCTGGGTGAGGTAGCCGCCGGAGGTGTGGATGATGCCCTTGGGCTTTCCGGTGGTGCCGGAGGTGTAGAGAATGAACAGGGGATGTTCGGCGTCGAAGGCCTGCGCCTCGTGCTCGGGTGAAGCCTGTGCGACGGTTTCGTGCCACCACAGGTCGCGGCCGTCGGTCCAGTCGACGTCGATGCCGGTCCGGTTGACCACCAACACGTTCTGGACGGATTCGGCGCCGGCGACGGATTCGTCGACCGCTGTTTTGATGGGTGCTGCGGCGCCGCGTCGCCACTGGCCGTCGACGGTGACGACGAGTTTGGCTTGGGCGTCGTCGATGCGCGAGCGTAGGGCGGTGGCGGAGAATCCGGCGAAGACGACGGAGTGGGTCAGGCCGAGGCGGGCGCAGGCGAGCATGGTGACGATCGCTTCGGGGATCATCGGCATGTAGATCGCGACGCGATCACCGGCGACGAGGCCGAGGTCGGTGAAAGTATTTGCGGCGCGGCTGACTTCGGCGAGGAGGTCGTTGTAGGTCAGGTCGCGGGAATCGCCTGGTTCGCCTTCGAAGTGGATGGCGATGCGGTCGCCGTTGCCGGCGAGGACGTGGCGGTCGACGCAGTTGTAGGCGACGTTGAGTTTTCCGCCGACGAACCACTTGGCGACGGGGGCGTCGGTCCAGTCGAGGACGTCGGTCCATTTCTCGTGCCAGTGAAGGCGCTCAGCCTGATTCGCCCAGAAAGCGAGGCGGTCGGTATCTGCGGCAGCCTGCAACTCCGGTCCCGCGTTGGCGGCCGCAGCGAACTCTGCGCTCGGCGGATATGCCTGGGGGACGTCTGTTTCGGCTGCGCTTGTCATGGCTGACGGCCTTCTTTCCACTTTGATCGACACTTTTCTGACTCCGTGTGAGGGTAGTCACAAGCTCGCGTAAACGCACCGTTGCATCACGTTGCAACCCGTTGTCCTGCGACGATCGGTCGAATTGATGCGACGGGTGGTCGCTTCCGCCGACGAGTGAATGGGCGCGGACAGATTTCCCTCGGAATTGCGGACAATGGGTGCGATGCGCGCCCCGCGTCGGATGTGTCTATTGTCAAACCATTATTCGACCACAACTCGAAGTCACGTTCACTTTCAGTTGTAGGCGACACGACGCCGGCAGTTACGGCTGTCGGCAGGCCGCGAGCATGCTCGGGGTCACTTAGATGTGGAAGGAATTCCTTTGCGTATCTCACGCATAGCGACCGGCGCGGTCGCGCTCGGAATGACGGCAGTGCTGATCACGGCATGTTCGTCCGGCGATTCGTCGGGCGGATCGTCCAGCGGTGTCGTCAACGCCTGGGCGGGCGAGCCCCAGAACCCGTTGATTCCCACGAACACGAGTGAGAACCAGGGCGGCCGCGTCCTCGACTCCCTGTTCGCCGGTCTCGTTTCGTACACCGCCGACGGTGGCACGGAGAACGAGGTTGCCGAGTCCATCGAGAGCACCGACGGTCAGAACTTCACCGTCAAGCTCAAGGACGGTTGGACCTTCACGGACGGCACCCCCGTCACCGCGAAGTCGTTCGTCGACGCGTGGAACTTCGGAGCCCTCTCCACCAACGCCCAGATCCAGGCATCGTTCTTCGATCCGATCAAGGGCTACGACGAAGTTGCCGCCGAGGTTCCGACGGCTCAGACGATGTCGGGTCTGAAGGTTGTGGACGACTCCACCTTCACCATCGAACTCAAGCAGCCCGAGTCGGCGTTCCCCGATCGCCTCGGTTTCACGGCGTACTACCCGCTGCCCGAGGTCGCGTTCAAGGACATGACCGCATTCGGCGAGAACCCGGTCGGCAACGGCCCGTACAAGCTCGACGGCGCCGGCGCGTGGCAGCACAACGTCCGCATCGACACGGTCGTGAACCCGGACTACAACGGCAACCGCAAGCCGAAGAACGCCGGCGTCGACTTCATCATGTACAACAGCCTCGACACGGCGTACACGGATCTCCTCGCCAACAACGTCGACGTTCTCGACCAGGTCCCGCCGAGCGCGGTCACGACCTTCGAGTCGGATCTTGCCGGTCGCACGGTCAACCAGCCGTCGGCAACCATCGAGACGTTCACGATCCCGGGGCGCCTGGCGCACTTCAGTGGTGAAGAGGGCATGCTCCGCCGTCAGGCGATCTCGATGGCGATCAACCGCGATCAGATCACGCAGCAGATCTTCAACAAGACCAGGACGCCTGCACTCGACTTCACCAGCCCCGCAATCGAGGGTTGGAACGACTCGCTGACCGGTAACGGCAACCTGAAGTTCGACCCCGAGGCAGCCAAGGCCGCTTGGGCCAAGGCCGACGCCATCGCTCCGTGGTCCGGCAGCTTCGAGATCGGATACAACTCCGACGGCGGACACCAGGAATGGGTCGACGCCACGGCGAACAGCATCCGCAACACGCTCGGCATCGACGCAAAGGGCAAGCAGTACGCCACCTTTGCGCAGATCCGCACCGAAGCCACCGACCGCACCATCCAGAGCGCGTTCCGCTCCGGCTGGCAGGGTGACTACCCGCAGCAGTACGGCTTCCTGGCGCAGAACTACCAGACCGGCGGCAGCTCCAACGACGGTGAGTACTCCAACCCCGAGTTCGACCGCCTCCTGCGCGAATCGGCCGGCCAGACGGACAAGGCGAAGGCTCAGGAACTGCTCGATCAGGCTCAGGAAGTGCTGCTCAAGGACCTGCCTGCAATTCCGACGTGGTACCGCAACGCAGCCAGTGGATGGTCGGAGAACGTTTCCAACGTGACCATCAGCTGGAACGGCATTCCGGTCTACGAAGACATCGAAAAGAACTGACGCGTAGAACGATCCGCATCTGAAACGTGAGTTCGGGGCGGCAGGCGCCCTGCCTGCCGTCCCGAACTCGTGTTCACACCGGACTGTCCGCTGACGTACACGATCATCGACAAGGAGGTGATCCGATGCTCTGGTACATCGGTCGCCGAGTGCTTCAAATGATCCCGGTCTTTCTCGGGGCCACTCTTCTGATCTACGCCATGGTCTTCCTGCTTCCCGGTGATCCGATTGCCGCGTTGGCGGGCGACAAGGCGCTCAGTCCGGCTGTGGCAGCACAGCTTCGGGAGCGCTACCACCTCGATCTCCCCTTCTATCAGCAGTACCTGCTGTACCTGAAGGGCATCTTCACGCTGGACTTCGGCACGTCGTTCTCCGGACGACCTGTCAGTGAAGTTCTGGCACAGGCATTTCCGATCACGATGAAACTTGCCTTCATGGCACTGATCGTCGAGACCGTCTTCGGTGTCGGCTTCGGCCTCATCGCAGGCCTGCGTAAGGGCGGATTCTTCGACAGCACCGTCCTGCTGTTCAGCCTCGTTCTCATCGCCATCCCGATCTTCGTGATCGGCTTCCTGGCTCAGTTCTTCATCGGCGTCAAATGGGGCATCGTCCCGCCGACGGTCGGTGGCAACACCAGCTTCAAGAATCTCCTGCTCCCCGCCCTGGTTCTGGGTTCGGTCTCGTTCGCCTACGTCCTGCGACTGACCCGAACGTCCGTGGCGGAGAACCTGAGTGCCGACTACGTGCGCACTGCCACCGCCAAGGGACTTTCCCGTGGACGAGTGGTTCGCGTGCACGTGTTGCGCAACTCGCTGATCCCCGTGGTCACGTTCCTGGGCGCCGACCTCGCAACGTTGATGGGCGGCGCCATCGTCACCGAGGGCATCTTCAACATCAACGGCGTCGGCGGCACGATCTACCAGGCCGTGACCAGAGGTGAAGCGCCGACGGTGGTTTCGTTCGTCACCATTCTCATCGTGATCTACCTGATCGCAAATCTGCTCGTCGACCTCTTGTACGCCGCGCTCGATCCGAGGATCCGCTATGTCTGAGACCGTGAAGACCGGACGCGCCGTCCGGCAAAGTCATTTCGTGGCACCGCCCGAAGTTGCGGCACCGGGGGAGACGGACGCCGTCAAACTCGATCAGGCGCCGACGAGCATGTGGACCGACGCGTGGCGCGACCTACGCAAGCGCCCCCTGTTCATCATCTCGACGATCATCATCCTCGCGGTCATCGTCATCGCAGCGTTTCCGAGCTTGTTCACGAGCACCGATCCGCGGTTCTGCGACCTGACCTACAGCATGCAGGGGCCGACCTCAGGGCACTGGTTCGGTTTCGACCGCCAGGGCTGTGACGTGTACTCGCGCACCATCTACGGTGCTCGCGCATCCGTACTCGTGGGCGTCGGTGTCACTGCGTCGGTGCTGGTGATCGGCGTGATCTTCGGTGCGCTGTCCGGTTTCTACGGCGGATGGACCGATTCGATCCTCTCCCGTGTCGCCGACATCTTCTTCGGCATCCCGCTGATCCTGGCTGCCATCGTCCTGATGCAGCTGTTCACCGATCGCACCATCTGGACCGTCGTCGGTGTGCTGGCGCTCTTCGGCTGGCCGCAGATGGCAAGAATCGCTCGAGGCGCGGTGATCTCGGCGAAGAACAACGATTACGTCATGGCCTCGGAAGCGTTGGGTGTCTCGAAGCTCAAGACACTGATCCGCCACGTCATCCCGAACTCGTTGGCGCCCATCATCGTGGTCGCCACCATCTCGCTCGGTACGTACATCGTTGCCGAGGCGACGCTGTCCTTCCTCGGTATCGGTCTTCCGTCCACCGAGGTTTCGTGGGGCGGCGACATCAGCAACGCTCAGGTGACGCTGCGTCAGGGTTCGACCATTCTGTTCTACCCGGCAACGGCTTTGGCGATCACCGTTCTCGGATTCATCATGATGGGTGACGCTCTGCGCGACGCCCTCGATCCCAAGTCGCGGAAGCGGTGAGCACGATGACCACCAAGGAAACTCTCACCTCGGAGGAAACTCCGTTGCTCGAGATTCGTGATCTCGAGGTGTCTTTCCAGTCCAATTCCGGTCCGGTTCCGGCAGTTCGAGGCGTCAGCCTGACCGTCTACCCGGGTCAGACGGTCGCGATCGTCGGCGAATCGGGTTCGGGTAAGTCCACCACCGCCCACTCGATCATCAATCTGCTTCCCGGCACCGGCAAGGTGACGGCAGGCGAGATCATCTTCGACGGCAAGGACATCTCGAAGGTCTCGGAGAAGGACTTCGTCCACATCCGGGGAAGCCAGATCGGTTTGGTTCCGCAGGACCCGATGTCGAATCTGAATCCCGTGTGGAAAGTGGGCTTCCAGATCGAGGAAGCACTGGCCGCCAACGGGATCGCCAAGGGCAAGGCAGCCAAGGTTCGGGCCGCCGAACTGCTCGAGGAGGCAGGACTCGCCGAAGCCGAGAGCCGGTTGGGGCAGTACCCGCACGAGTTCTCGGGCGGTATGCGTCAGCGCGCACTCATCGCGATCGGGTTGTCCGCTCGTCCGAAGCTCCTGATCGCGGACGAGCCGACGTCGGCGCTCGACGTCACCGTCCAGCGTCAGATCCTCGACCACCTCGACGGTCTGACTACGGAACTCGGCACCGCCGTTCTGCTCATCACTCACGATCTTGGCCTGGCCGCCGAGCGCGCCGAGCATCTGATCGTGATGAGCAAGGGTCGTATCGTCGAATCCGGTCCGGCACTGGAGATTCTGAAGCGCCCGCAGCATCCGTACACGCAGAAGCTGGTCGCGGCTGCGCCGTCGTTGGCGTCGAAGCGGCTCAGCTCGTCGGTGGCGCGCGCCGAGATTCGCGAACAGGCGGAAGAGGTCGCCGAAGCGGTGAAGGCCGAGGAAAGTGCGGCAGAGTCCTTCGGCAAGGTGACCGACGACGTTCTTGTCGTCGATCATCTGACCAAGGTGTTCAAGCTGCGCAAGGGTTTCCGCAAGACCACCGACTTCACAGCCGTGAACGACGTGTCCTTCAAGGTCCGCCGCGGAACCACGACTGCAATCGTCGGCGAATCGGGTTCCGGTAAGTCGACGGTCGCACAGATGGTCCTCGGTCTGCTCGAGCCCACTGCAGGCAACGTGGTCTTCGACGGTCAGGACGTGTCGAAACTCGGTGCGAAGGAAACATTTGCGTTCCGTCGTCGAGTGCAGCCGATCTTCCAGAACCCTTACGGCACGCTCGACCCGATGTACTCGATCTACCGCACGATCGAAGAGCCGCTGCGTACCCACAAGGTCGGGACCAAAGCCGAACGGGAGGCTCGCGTCCGCGAACTTCTCGACAAGGTCGGTCTGCCCCAGTCGGTCATGCGACGGTTCCCGAACGAGCTCTCCGGCGGACAGCGTCAGCGCGTCGCAATTGCGCGAGCGTTGGCACTGCAACCGGAGGTCGTGATCTGCGACGAGGCGGTCTCCGCTCTCGACGTGCTCGTGCAGGATCAGATCTTGACCCTGCTCAACGACCTGCAGGCAGAGTTCGGGTTGACGTACCTCTTCATCACGCACGACCTGGCCGTGGTTCGTCAGATCGCGGACAACGTGTTGGTGATGTCGCGTGGCTCGATCGTCGAATCGGCACCGATCGACGACGTGTTCGGTAATCCGCAACAGGACTACACCCGCAAGTTGCTCGACGCGATTCCCGGTGGGTCCATCAAGCTGGGAAGCTGACGCAACAGGTAGGTAGGCAAGTCCGCAGAGGGGCTGCAAGGGTACCGTCGTTGATCGTGACGGACCCCTTGCAGCCCCTCGTCGATCTTCCAGGCGTACGCGCCGCCGCCGATCATGCGCGCGACGCTCTGGGTGAGGTTCATCGGCACAAGACCAACCGTCGCGGTTGGCCCACCACTGCCGCCGAAGCCGCGGTTCGTGCCGCGCGCGCTTCCGCATCGCTCGCCGGTGGCACCACCGAATTGCCGACCGAGGGCATGGCCGGTGATCCGATTCTCGCGGGTGCTCTGCGCGTGGCTCAGGCTCTCGACGGCGACAGCCTTCCGCTCATGGAGTCGACGTGGAAGCGCGCCCCACTTCAGGCTCTGGCCCGGCTGCACCTGTTGGCCGCGGCGGATCTCGTCGAGGACGCAGATCAACTGGGGCGGCCACGGTCGGATCGCGGAGTGGGGGAGCGGTTGGACGCTCTCGCCCAACTCGTTACAGGCGGAACCAGTGCACCGGCACCTGTTCTGGCGGCCGTCGTACACGGAGAACTCTTGGCGCTGAGCCCGTTCGGCACCGCTGACGGCATCGTCGCCCGCGCGGCCTCGCGTCTGGTTGCGGTCTCGTCGGGACTGGATCCGCACAATCTCGGGGTCCCCGAGGTCAGTTGGCTTCGGCGGCCACAGGCGTACACGGACGGCGCGGCAGGATTCGCTTCGGGAAATCCGGCGGGCGTCGGCAGCTGGGTGATTCTGTGCTGTGGTGCTCTCGAAGCCGGTGCGCGAGAGGCGACTTCGATTGCCGACGCCGCTACCGGATAGTCCGGCAAATTGCGCCTGTCGGAACATAACGAACGGGCGGCGCTGCCGATAAATCGACTTCGCCGCCCGTCAGCACGGACTACTCGTTACCAAGCGTGCTCGGTGGGTTGTGTGGGTGGCCTCGGCGAGGGATCGCGCTTTCTGAGGTCGTCCCCGCAACCTGTGCGGGGTCCTCGCTCAAATTGAACGAATCTCGCAGGCCCACAACGCTTCTGCCCTTATAGTGGCTTGTGCTCCGCGTGGGTGCCCTAGTGCCCGTGCTAGGAATTTCGGTTGGGGAAACGGTCCTTCTCTTCCGAGCCGTTCCTGGCCTTCCGTTCTTCCGTAACTCCTTTGTACCCTGTGTCCGGGCTCACAGCAAGTACCAATTTTTGTTTGTGGGCCTTGGATTTCAGCGTTTCCGGCGCAGTAGCCCGAAGGTCATGGCGCCGGCCACCAGAGCTGCGATTCCCACCGCAGCGGTAGTGGCCACCGTGGTCGTGGACTGGGCCGACAATCGGGCACGAAGTGAGACCGGATTCGAGAAAGTCAGTATGGGCCAACCGTTTACGGCTGCTTCCTTGCGCAACGCTCGATCGGGGTTGACTGCGGTCGGATGTCCGACAGCCTCGAGCATGGGTAAATCCGTCACCGAGTCGGAGTAGGCGTAACTGGCGGCGAGGTCGTAACCGTACTCCGCGGCGAGTTTTTCCATGGCTTCGACCTTGCCGGGGCCGTAGCAGTAGAAGTCCACCTCGCCGGTGTAGTGGCCGTCTTCCTCCCTCATCGACGTCGCGACGGAATGGGTGGCGCCGAGGGCGCGGGCGATCGGTGCGACGATCTCTTCACCCGAAGCAGACACGACGATGACGTCGTGTCCACGCAGCTTGTGATCTGCGATCAGATCGGCCGCCTCGGCGAAGACGAGTGGATCGACGATGTCGTGCAGAGTCTCCGCGACGACGGCCTTCACCTGTTCCACGTCCCAGCCCGCACACATCGCCGTCAGATGCTCGCGCATGCGCTCCATCTGATCGTGATCGGCGCCGGACAGTAGAAACAGGAATTGCGCATAGCTGCTCTTGAGAACCGAGCGTCGATTGATCAGACCCTGTGCGAAGAATGGCTTGCTGAACGCCAGGGTGCTCGACTTCGCGATGATCGTTTTGTCCAAATCGAAGAAAGCGGCTGTCCGCCCGGTATTCAGTCCGTTCGCAGGCTTGTCGGTCACAGGATTGAGGATAGTCCGACAGGCGGTTCGTGTGCTCTTCGGCAAGCGTCCTCTTTCGGCGAAAAACAGCAGTTCAGTGCAGCTCAGGCTTGCATTTCTCGCCGATGGCGGGTGTAAGATCGTTGCTGTTCGATTCGTTCGAACTAGTTCAGCCCGACCCCCCGGGGCTGAACTCAGACGGCCCCCGCCTCCTCCCCCCATTGGCGGGGGCCGTCCTCTGTCTCAGGCCTGTTTCTCCCCAACCTCCCAGTTGTCCACAGGGTTGTTCGGCCCACTGTTTTCGGTGCCGGTGCTCGTTCAGGCTCTGCAGTCATGAACACGACGATCAGCTCTCGGGAAACCGGGGCTCCCATTCTGGTTCTCGTCGACGACGCGAAAATCCTCGCGAGCGTGCGACGCGTCGCTGCCGCGGTGGACCGCCGGCTGGACGAGGCCGAACATCCCGTGTCCCGGCAACAGTGGAACCGGGCCTCGGCGGTGGTACTGGACGCGTCGGCGGCGCGAGATGCTCTGGCTCGTTCCCCCAAGCGAACGCGAGTGTTCCTCGTATGCGACGGCACACCGACCGTCGACGATTGGAAGAGCGCCACCGCGATCGGAGCCGACAGCGTTCTGTCCTTGCCCGAGGAAGAGAACGCGCTGGTCGCAGTTCTGGCCGATCACGTAGACGTCAGTGGTGACGGCACCGTCGTGAGCGTGGTGGGTGGTTGTGGCGGCGGCGGAGCCTCGGCAACTGCTGCGGCTGTCGCGTTGACGTCGGCGGCACGTCACGTCCCGACGCTGTTGGTGGACGTCGACGCACTCGGTTCCGGCGCCGACGTGCTGTTGGGTATCGAGACTGCTCCCGGATTACGTTGGGGTGCACTGACCGTCGAGGGCGGGCGGTTGTCCCCGGAGGCGCTGCGCGATGCACTGCCGGCGAAGGGAAAGTTTCTGAGGGTTCTGGCGAGCAGTCGCCGGGAGATCGACGGTCCGACAGTGACCGCCGTTCGCGCCGTGCTTGACGCAGGTCGCAGTTCCGGCGGGCTCGTGGTCTGCGACGTGCCACGTCATCCCAGCGAGGTAGGTCAGGCCGTGTTGGAGATGTCGGATTCGGTGCTCGTGGTGGTTCCGGCCACCGTGGCCGCATGCGTCGCGGCCGAGAAGGTCGGAGCCTGGGTGGTGCGACACAACTCCAACGTCGGGCTCGTCGTGCGTGGGCCGGCACCGGGAGGCCTACGCGGCGCCGATGTGGCAGACATGCTCGGCCTGCCCCTGACGGCCGTGATGCGCGGCCACCGATCGCTGGCGCCGATGCTCGAGCGTGGTGGCCTCGAATTGACCCGCGGTTGTCCGTTGAGTGTGGCGGCAACAGCGGTACTCGACGCCGTCGAATCCGGCGCACGCCCGCGCAGGGCTGCGGCATGAGTGCGTTGGTCACGGCCGAACTGCTCGACCGAGTTCGCGAGCGATTGACGGCGTCGTCGGTCGCCGAGCCGACGGCGGCCACCGTTGCCGATGCCGTGCGAGCCGAGTCCTCCGGCGTTCTGGCGGACACCGATCTGTTGGAGGTCGTCAGGGTGCTCCAGACGGAACTGACAGGCGCGGGGCCGCTCGAACCTCTACTGCACGAACCCGGGGTCGCCGACGTACTGGTGACCGCGCCGGATCAGGTCTGGGTGGACCGCGGGGTCGGCCTCGAAAGGTCGGGGGTCCGGTTCACCGACGAGGCAGCCGTGCGTCGACTGGCGCAGCGGTTGGCACTGTCGGCAGGTCGACGCCTCGACGACGCCCAACCGTGGGTCGACGGCCGCCTGCGGGGCGTCGGCGACGGGCACTTCGGGGTGCGACTTCATGCCGTACTCGCACCCGTGGCCCAGGGTGGAACCTGCGTGTCACTGCGAGTGTTGCGGCCCGCGACCCAGGGTCTCGACGCCCTGTCCGCCCACGGCGCCGTGGAACCGGACGCGCGGGAGCTCCTCAATCGCATCATTTCTTGTCGCTTGGCTTTTCTGGTGATCGGCGGGACCGGTGCGGGAAAGACCACGTTGTTGTCCGCCATGCTCGGCGCGGTCGACCCGCGCGAGCGAATCGTCTGTGTCGAGGACGCGGCCGAACTGGCGCCGCCGCATCCGCACGTCGTCCGCCTCGTCGCCAGAGCTCCCAACGTCGAGGGCGTCGGAGAGGTGACGGTGCGCGATCTGGTTCGGCAGGCACTACGAATGCGTCCCGATCGCATCGTCGTCGGTGAGGTCCGCGGCGCAGAGGTGACTGATCTGCTCACGGCGATGAACACCGGCCACGACGGCGGCGCCGGCACCGTTCACGCCAATTCGCCAGAAGAGGTGCCGGCCAGACTCGAGGCGTTGGCGGCGCTCGGCGGTATGGATCGCCACGCGTTGCACAGTCAACTTGCCGCGGCAGTTCAAGTGATCCTGCACGTGCACAGATTGGCTGACGGATCGAGGCGTCTCGAACAGATCGGTGTCATCGACCGCGGTGCGGACGGGTATGTACGAATCATGCAGGCGTGGCCGGACGGCGGTTCGGGTCGTGAGCGGCTCGAGCGGATGTTCCGGCTTCGCAATCGAGAGGTCGGGACGTGACGGTTTCCCTCTTGGCCTTCGCGTTGGCGGTCTCGATTGCGCCGGTGCGGGATTCACGTGCTCGGCTCGCCACGTACACCCCGAGCGTCCGCAAGTCCTCCCGGCAGATTCCGTGGCAGTTCGTCGCCGCATTTCTCGCGATTTCGGCCGCGTGGATCCTCGGAGGTCTTCCGGCAGGGTGTGCGGCTGTCGTCCTCGCCGGGACCCTGATCCTCCGTGGCCGACGCGCGAATGCAGCCGAAACCCGGGATCTCTCACAGAAGATGCTGCTCTCCGGTCTGGAGGTGCTGATCGCCGAGCTGAGCGTCGGCGCGCATCCTGCAGCGGCCAGTTCTGTTGCAGGCGAGGAATGTACCGGAGAAGTGAGTGCCGTATTCCGTTCCGCTGGGGCCAGGGCGCGTCTCGGTGGTTCTGCCGCAGCGGCCTTCGCGGTACCGGATTCGTGCATCGAGCGTGAGTTCTCCCGCATCGGATCCGTCTGGCGGGTCGCCGACCAACACGGGCTGGCGCTGGCGGAACTACTCGGCGCCGTCCGGACGGACATGTTGGGACGTAGACGCTTTCGTCAGCGTACCGAGGCCGGGTTGGCGGGCGCTCGGGCGACCGCTGCGGTGTTGGCCTTTCTCCCGCTGTTGGGGATCGGTCTCGGGCAATTGATGGGGGCTTCGCCGCTGCGCGTGCTGTTCGGAGGTGGGCTCGGCGGCGTGCTCCTGGTGATCGGAACCGCCTGTGTCTCAGCTGGTCTGCTCTGGACCGACCGGATAACTGCGAAGGTCACGTCGTGAGTTGGGCATCCGTGGCGATGATGGCGTTGGCGTTCGCGATCATTCCCGCTCGGCGCGGTGCTTCGGCCAGGGCGGCAGAAATTCTCTTCGCGGACACAACAACAGAAAATTCGGTTCCAGTCCCAGACAAGCCGGATCCACTCGCAGTTGCCGCAAGTCTCGACCTTCTCGGGGCCTGCCTACGAGCGGGGCTTCCCGTCTCCGCCGCGATCACAGCGATGGCGTCGACGGCACCGAAACCGATGGCCGACTCGCTTCGTCGCGTCGCCGACCTTCTGGCGCTCGGTGCCGATCCGGACGTCGCGTGGAGCGAGGCCGCTCTCGATCCCGATACCGAGGCGCTCGCCAGAATGGCTCGGCGTTCCGCCCGTTCGGGTTCGTCGCTGTCCTCGTCCATGGCCGAACTCGCCGAGCGCAGTCGAGGTGACGCCGAGGATCTTGCTGCCGCCGCAGCCGAACGCGCGGGAGTGCTGATCAGCGGTCCACTCGGGCTGTGTTTCCTGCCGGCGTTCATCGCCTTGGGCATCGTCCCGGTGGTGATCGGGCTTGCCACGACTGTGCTCGGTAACGGCCTGCTGTGAGCCGGATCCGAGTGAAAGCTCCTGCGGCAGAAGTGCTGCCACAGGTTTCGATTGAAGGGGGAGAAATGATTTCGAAGACGTTGAGGACGGTGTCGGCCAGATTTGCGCTGTTGGTAACGGAGGACGACGGTATGTCCACCGCGGAGTATGCGATCGGCACGATTGCGGCTGCCGCATTCGGTGCCGTCCTGTACACGGTTGTCACTGGCGACTCCATTGTCTCGGCGCTGACAGGCATCATCGACAAGGCTCTCAAGACAGCTGTGTGATGTTGTCCACGAGAGGTATTCGGCAAGCCGACGACGGCGCCGTGACGGTGGAGGCCGCGATTGCTCTGGCTTCGATCGTCACGGTGGTCGTGCTGTGTATCGGCGGAGTCCTGGCGGTGTCGATGCAGGTTCGGTGTGTCGACGCCGCTCGTGAGGCCGCGCGGTTGGTGGCACGTGGTGATCGTGAGTCTGCGGTCACCACGGCCCGCCGGATCGCACCCGAAGATGCGTCGATCTCGGTGGAGATCGTGGAGGGTTTTGCCGTTGCCGTTGTCAGCGCCGAGAGTGCGTTGCTGCCGTTGGTCGACATTTCTTCCGAGGCGGTGGCAGCTGTGGAGTCGGGAGTGGAGGAGGGGTGAACCTACGTGACGACGAAGGTGTTGCCACGGTTCTGGCGTGCTGCGTTCTGGCAGCGATCGTGATGGTGACCGGTGGGATGCTGCATGTCGGTTCCGCATTGGTGGCTCGGCACACGGCTCAGTCGGCCGCTGATCTTTCGGCTCTCGGCGGTGCGGGCGCCTTGGACGGCGGCGACGAGTCGGCGTGTGAGATGTCCGCGGTGATCGCGGAGCGGATGCGTACGGTGCTCGAGGAGTGCGAGGTGCAGGGTTGGGATGTATTGGTCGAGATACGCGCACCGGTGTTGTTGTCGGGCTTCGGGATCGGGGATGCGCAGGCTTACGCGCGTGCGGGTCCGGTCAGCTGATGGTGTCGATGACGGCGGTCAGAACCTTCACCGCGCCGTCTTTGTCGAGTGGGTCGTTTCCGTTGCCGCACTTGGGTGAATAGACGCAGGACGGGCAACCGTGAGCGCACTCGCAGGAGAGTATGGCGTCGCGCGTCGCGGTGAGCCATCGGGACAGTTCGCTGTGCCCTCGGTCGGCGAACCCGGCGCCGCCGGCATGACCGTCGTAGACGAAGACGGCCGGGAGTCCGGTGTCCGCGTGCATCGCGGTGGACACTCCGCCGATGTCTCCGCGGTCGCAGATCGCCACCAGTGGCAGCAGGCCGATTGCGGCATGTTCGGCGGCATGCAGTGATCCGGGGAACCGTTCGGGCGGGACCCCGATTGATTCGAGGAGTTCCGGCGTGACCGTGTACATCACTGCCCTGGTGGGCAAAGTGTGTGCGGGCATGTCGAGTTCGATCGAGTCGAGGACTTCACCCGAAGTCAACCGTCGTAGGTACCCGACGACTTGATGTGTCACCTCGACCTGGACGAGAGCGACGGCGATGTCGCCGTAGTTCTTGTGCTCGAGTTGTTCGGTGATCGTGATTTCGGTGGTCTCGCGAGCCGAGGTGGTCCAGTCCGGATTCTCGGTGTGCACCAGTGCGAGTCCGACGTCGAGGTCCAGTTCGTCGACGACGTAGGTCTCGCCTTGATGGATGTGCACGGCGCCGGGATGAACTGTGGCCGGAGCGCGGCCCGCGTCGACAGTGCCCAGCATCCGGCCGGATTCACCGTCGACAATGGCCACCTGAGTTCCGATGCCGCCGCGAATGTCCAAAGAGCCGTGGGGGTTCGAATCGGCGGTGACGAACCACCCGTGCTTTCGGCGCCGGATCTTGCCTTCCTCGGACAGTCTCGTCAGAACCTCGAGAGCCCCGAACGCGTCCACCTCGGCATCGGAAAGTGGGAGTTCCATTGCAGCGCAGAGAAGTTGTGGTCCCAGGACGTACGGATTTCCGGGATCTGTCACCGTCGCCTCGACGGGTTTGTCGAGTACCGCTGACGGATGGTGAACGAGGTAGGTGTCGAGTGGATCGTCGCGGGCGATCAACACGACGAGTGAACCCTCACCGCGTCGCCCGGAGCGACCCGCTTGCTGCCAGAACGAGGCGACGGTGCCCGGGAAGCCTGCCACGACAACGGCGTCGAGGCCTGCGATGTCGACGCCGAGCTCCAGCGCGTTGGTGGTGGCTGCGCCCAGCAGCGTGCCGTCGGCGAGCGCAGCTTCCAGTTCGCGACGGTCCTCGGCCAGATATCCGGCGCGATACGACGCGACTCGCTCGGCGAGGTCCGGGTCCACCTCGGCGAGTAGACGTTTGGTGGCCATCGCGGTCAGTTCGGCACCACGGCGGGAGCGGACGAAGGTGAGAGTACGGGCGCCTTCGATCATGAGGTCGGCCATGATCCGGGCTGCTTCCGCGCCCGCGGGACGTCGTACCGGGCTACCGTTTTCTCCGGTCAATGCCTCGAGTAGCGGAGGCTCCCACAGTGCGACGGTGCGTGGGCCGTGAGGCGATCCGTCTTCCGTGACCTCGCTGCAGTGTGCGCCGATGAGCCGCGAGGCCGCTGCGCCGGGATCTGCTGTGGTCGCGCTGGCCAGGATGAAGGTAGGTTCGGCGCCGTAGCGCGCTGCAATCCTGCGAAGTCGCCGGATCACGAGCGCGACGTTGGATCCGAAGACTCCCCTGTAGGAGTGGCATTCGTCGATGATCACGTATTTCAGGTTGCGGAAGAAGTGCGCCCATCGCTGATGGGTGCGGAGCAGCGAAATGTGGATCATGTCGGGGTTGGTGAAGAGCCAGCGTGAGTTCTCGCGTGCCCAGGTGCGGAGTTCCTGCGAGGTGTCGCCGTCGTACGCACTGGCGTTCGTGCTGCGAAGTTCGACGTCGAAGTCGGTGAGGGACAGCACTGCTCGCAGTTGATCCGAGCCCAGCGCTTTGGTGGGGGAGAGGTACAGGGCAGTTGCGAGCGGATCGGTCGCCATGGCCGTCAGCACCGGGAGTTGGTATGCCAGTGACTTACCCGACGCCGTACCGGTGGCCACGACCACGTGTTTTCCCTCGTGAGCGAGGTCGGCGGCCTCACTCTGGTGGATCCACGGGGACCGCACGCTGTGCTCGGCGAGCGCGCGTACGACGCTGGGGTGCACCCACTCCGGCCATTCGGTGAACTCGGCTACGCGAGCAGGCAACTGCGCGGTGAACATCAGTGGTTTTTCGCTTCCACTGACCCCGGCGACGACGCGATCGAGCAGCATCTGCCCGTAGGTGTCGCCAGGCTTCCCTCCCGGGGCGGGGATCGGGGAAGGTGCGTTCACGTGACTCTCCGGGATCGGCGTTGGGGTGTGGCGGCAATCGGAAACTGTCGCTACCTGCAGTTTTGATGATACGCAACGGCCGGCGGTCTTGGTGGAACCGGGTGGTCGGCGCGGAAGCGGGAAGCCACGATCGTGGGCCGTTTTTCTCGTAGCGAACTTTTAACGTTTTTAGTTACCTTTTCGACTGTTGTGCACGCGGAGAACATGGTTGACTGACAATCGGTCGCAGCTTCTGTGTTCGTAGGCTTGAGAAAGTGCACGCTCGCAGGATCGTTGTTGCGGGCGCGGTGCTCTGCCTTTCCTGAGGGGGAAATAAAGACGTACAGCGGTCGGAACCGGCCCGGTGGACTGTAAGGGCTGTTCACCGAATCCGGTGTTAGAAAGAGAAGGAAAAGCATGGCACAGGGCACTGTGAAGTGGTTCAACGCTGAAAAGGGCTTCGGCTTCATCGCTCCCGAAGACGGTTCCGCAGACGTCTTCGTTCACTACTCCGAAATTCAGGGCAACGGCTTCCGTACCCTCGAGGAGAACCAGCGTGTGGAGTTCGAGGTCGGCCAGGGCACCAAGGGTCCCCAGGCTACCGGCGTTCGCGCGGTCTGATTTTTCCGCTCACTCGCTGAGCGATTAGTTCGGACAGTATTTGTCCCCCATCGCATCCGTGCGGTGGGGGACAAATCTTTTCGGGCTGAGCCAGTCTTTCTGTGTCCGAGGTAATGCACGCAGCTGTCCGACCACGGCCGGTCGTCTATGCCGTCAGTACCTTCGTGGCTTACGTTTCACTCTGTGAGCCAACTGTCCTTTTTCTCTGCCGAGTCGATTCCACCTGCCGTGACGGACCTTGCCGGAATGCTGGCCGGACCGGGGCAGGTCGTGACCTCGGAGGATCGCGCGCGGATCTCGATCGTCGTGGATCGGGACTGGAGAGCGCAGGCCGTTGCCGAGTTGATCGCGCAGTGCGGACTCGGGGCCGAGGTGACGCGTAGCGAAGAAGGCAGCCCACTCGTCCGAACTCAGTCGACGCCCGCACTCCTTCCGCTGTCCGTGCAATGGACCAAGGGAGCAGTGAAGGCGGTGCCGGTCGGGTGGGTTCCTAATTCTCGCCAACTCCGAGTGTGGGCCGTCGCCGCCGGCCGACTCGAAGAAGGCGGTGAACGATTCGTGTTCGGCCTCGACCCCCATGCGAAGGAGACACACGCACCGCTGGCTCAGGCCTTGATGAGGGTTGGTATCGCGCCGACTCAACTGGGTAACCGGACACCGGGTCCGGGGCTCCGTGTGTCGGGAAAGAAGAGACTGACAAAGCTCGTCGAATACCTCGGTGAGGCGCCGAAACACGTCGACACCTCGGTCGCCTGGCCGCACGTCTGACAGTGCTGATGCCGCGTGTCCAACGGTGCTGATGCCGCGTGTCCGACGGAGCCCATACTGTACTGATCTGCACGAATGTCTTGCGGGTATGTCACTCTGTAAAGAGAGACACGGGGTATAACTTGCTCCACACGTCTAGTTCTGAAGATCTGCCGACGGCAGTGAACGTCCAAAGGAAGGCTCGGGCAGCAGGTGGCTAAAGCGGACAACGGCAGCGGTCAGGGAGCGTCCGGTAACCCTCGTCGCCTCGTGATCGTCGAGTCACCGACCAAGGCGCGCAAAATCGCTCCCTACCTCGGTAAGGACTACGTCGTAGAGGCATCGGTCGGTCACATTCGCGACCTCCCGCGCGGCGCAGCGGACGTTCCGGCCAAGTACAAGGGCGAGTCGTGGGCCCGTCTCGGCGTCAACGTCGATCACGACTTCGAGCCGCTCTATGTCGTGAGCCCGGAAAAGAAGGGCAAGGTCGCCGAACTCAAGTCTCTGTTGAAGGACGCCGACGAGCTCTTCCTCGCAACTGACCCCGACCGCGAGGGCGAGGCAATCGCCTGGCATCTCCTCGAGACTCTCAAGCCCAAGATTCCGGTTCGTCGAATGGTCTTCCACGAGATCACCGAGCCGGCAATCCGTGCTGCCGCCGAAGACACCCGCGAACTCGACACCGACCTCGTCGATGCTCAGGAAACCCGCCGCATCCTCGACCGTCTCTACGGTTACGAGGTCAGCCCGGTTCTCTGGAAGAAGGTCATGCCGAAGCTCTCGGCCGGCCGCGTCCAGTCGGTGGCCACTCGCGTCATCGTCCAGCGTGAACGCGAGCGGATGGCGTTCAAGTCGGCGTCGTACTGGGATATTTCCGCGACGCTCGACGCCGGTGCAGAGGCCAGCCCGCGTAGTTTCGGTGCGCGCCTGGTCTCCGTCGACGGTTCGCGTGTCGCCTCCGGTCGCGATTTCGGAGCTGACGGAAAGCTCAAGGGCAGCGCGGTCACCGTGCTCGACGAGGCGTACGCGCGTCGTCTCGCGGAAGCGTTGCAGGGCGTCGACCTCACGGTTTCCTCCGCCGAGGACAAGCCGTACACGCGCAAGCCTTACCCGCCGTTCATGACGTCGACGCTCCAGCAGGAAGCCGGACGCAAACTTCGTTTCACGTCCGAGCGTGCAATGCGCATCGCACAGCGTCTGTACGAAAACGGCTACATCACCTACATGCGTACCGACTCGACGACTCTCTCGGAGTCGGCGATCGCTGCCGCTCGTGCGCAGGCCACCGAGTTGTACGGTCCGGAATACGTGCATCCGACGCCGCGTCAGTACACCCGCAAGGTCAAGAACGCGCAGGAAGCCCACGAGGCGATCCGCCCCGCCGGCGACGTGTTCCAGACCCCGGGTCAGCTGCACTCCAAGCTCGATTCCGACGAGTTCAAGCTGTACGAACTGATCTGGCAGCGGACCGTCGCTTCGCAGATGGCCGACGCCCGCGGTACGACGTTGACGCTTCGCATCTCCGGCACGGCAGGCACCGGCGAGGACTGCACGTTCTCCGCTTCGGGTCGCACCATCGTGTTCGCCGGCTTCCTCAAGGCTTACGTCGAGAGCGTCGACGAAGAGGCCGGCGGTCAGTCCGACGACGCCGAATCCAGGCTTCCGGTGCTGGTCAAGGGTCAGGAAGTCACGGCCACCAAGCTCGATCCGGACGGGCACAGCACCAACCCGCCCGCTCGCTACACAGAAGCCAGCCTGATCAAGACGCTCGAAGAACTCGGCATCGGCCGTCCTTCGACCTACTCGTCGATCATCAAGACCATCCTCGATCGCGGATACGTCTACAAACGTGGCAGCGCGCTGGTTCCGTCCTGGGTGGCGTTTGCCGTCATCGGGCTGCTCGAGGTGCACTTCGGCCGGCTGGTCGACTTCGATTTCACGGCAGGAATGGAAGACGATCTCGACGCGATCGCCGGTGGCCGTGAGCAGCGTGGCAACTGGCTGAGCAGCTTCTACTTCGGCGGCGAGACAGGCGCTGAAGGTTCGGTCGCCCGCGAGGGCGGGCTGAAGAAGATGGTCGGTGTCAATCTCGAGGAGATCGACGCTCGCGAGGTCAACTCCATCCGACTGTTCGACGACGCCGAGGGTCGCGAGGTTCACGTGCGCGTCGGCCGGTTCGGCCCGTATCTCGAGCGCATGGTTCAGAACCCGGACGATCCCGAAGGCGATCTGATCTCGCAGCGGGCAAATCTTCCCGATGACCTGCCACCGGACGAGCTCACTCCCGAGTACGCCGAGAAGTTGTTCTCGACGCCTCAAGAGGGCCGCAAGCTGGGCGTCGACCCGCTGACGGGCCACGAGATCGTCGCGAAGGAAGGCCGCTTCGGTCCCTACGTGACCGAGATCCTGCCCGAACCGCCGGCCGAGCCGGAACCGGACATCGTTCCCGTCACCGCTCCCGAGCCGGAAGAAATCAGCTCGGGCAGCACCAAGACTGCGGTGAAGAAGGCCGCGGCCAAGAAGGCGCCTGCGAAGAAGGCTGCCAAGAAGGTCGCAGGCCCCAAGCCGCGGACCGGATCGCTGCTCAAGTCCATGGACTTGGCGACGATCACCTTGGAAGATGCGCTGCGTCTGCTGTCGCTTCCGCGCGTCGTGGGTGTCGACCCCGAATCGAAGGAAGAGATCACCGCGCAGAACGGCCGTTACGGTCCGTACCTGAAGAAGGGCACGGACTCACGCTCGCTCGCCAACGAAGAGCAGATGTTCACCGTCACGCTCGACGAGGCCCTCAAGATCTACGCCGAGCCGAAGCGTCGTGGGCGTCAGGCGTCGGCAACGCCTCCGCTGCGTGAGTTGGGCGTCGATCCGGTCAGCGAGAAGCCGATGGTGATCAAGGACGGCCGTTTCGGTCCGTACGTCACCGACGGCGAGACCAACGCCAGCCTTCGCAAGGACGACGACGTCGAATCCATTTCCGATGCTCGGGCGTCGGAGTTGCTGGCTGATCGTCGTGCGCGCGGCCCGGTCAAGAAGAAGGCAGCAGCCAAGAAGGCTCCGGCAAAGAAGGCCGCTGCCAAGAAAACAGCCGCCAAGAAGGCTCCGGCAAAGAAGGCCGCCGCCAAGAAGGCTCCGGCGAAGAAGGACTCGTAAGGCTTCGTCGGTGCCGACGGTTAGGGTTTTTGCATGAGTACTGAAGTGGCCGAACGAGGTGTGTTCGGTCGGCTGGTGGGTCAGCACGACGTCGAGCAGAGCCTGCGTGATGCTGCACTGTCGGCTCGTGGAGATTCCAGCGGCTCGGAGATGACCCACGCGTGGCTCTTCACCGGGCCACCCGGCTCTGGTCGTTCGGTGGCTGCTCTCTGCTTCGCCGCTGCCCTGCAATGCACCTCCGACGGTGCACCAGGGTGCGGTGAGTGTCATGCATGTACGACGACGATGGGTGGAACCCACGGTGACGTACGACGGATCATCCCCGACGGCCTGAGCATCAGCGTCAAAGGCATGCGCGAGATAGTCAACATCGCTTCGCGTCGGCCGACGACGGGGCGGTGGCAGGTCATCGTGGTCGAGGATGCCGATCGTTTGACCGAAGGCGCAGCCAACGCCCTCCTGAAGGTTGTCGAGGAGCCGCCGGACCGCACGGTCATCCTGCTCTGCGCGCCGACGACCGATCCGGAAGACATGTCTGTCACCCTCCGATCGCGGTGTAGGCACATGCCGTTGGTGACGCCGTCCGTCGAATCGATCGCCCAGGTACTGATCGACCGCGACGGGCTGGATCCGGAACGGGCGAGAATCGCCGCATCGATCAGCGGCGGACATGTCGGCCGGGCTCGGCGTCTCGCCACCGACGAGAGCGCGCGCGACGAGCGTCAGCGTTCGCTTCGACTAGCCGCCGACGCGATCGGGGCTTCGACGGCGTACAAGGCCGCAGAGAACTTGGTGAAGTCGATCGAGGCTGACACCAAGGCGTTCTACGCCGAACTCAAGGAACAGGAGCTCGAGGAGCTCAAGGTTTCCTTGGGTGGTGGTGGAACCGGCAAGGGAACAGCCGGGACTCTGCGCGGATCGGCTGGTCTGATCAAGGACCTCGAAGCGCGCCAGAAATCGCGCGACACCCGGGCCCGCCGCGATCTTCTCGACCGGACGCTGATCGACCTGGCCGGCATGTACCGGGACGCGCTTTCCTATTCGCTGGGGTCGACGTCGACGGCGACCCATCCCGACATGGCTCGGCAGGCCGCCGAGTTGGCTGCACGAACGTCCCCGGAGGGGTTGCTCAAGTGCATCGAAGCGGTGCTCGAATGCCGCGAGGCCGTCGACTTCAACGTCAAGTTGCAGTGGGCGCTCGATGCGATGGTTGCCTCCATCGGAGCCGCTTTCCGACCCCCGTTTTCGCGATCCGGGGGTTGACCAGATAGACTCGCCACCGCCGAAAGGCACGCTGCCTTAGCTCAGTCGGTAGAGCATTTCACTCGTAATGAAAAGGTCGAGAGTTCGATTCTCTCAGGCAGCTCAGCCAAGAGCCCCACACCCGGAAATCCGGATGTGGGGCTCTTGTCGTTAGTTCCCAATTCTTGCGTATGTGCGGTTTATCCTGAGTTCGGCGAACACGTGCCTGAACAGGAGAGACCTCGATGTCGGATCAGAACTGGGGACCAGGCCAACCATCGCAGAATCAGCCGCCGTACGGGCAGATGCCGCCGATGCCGCCGCAGGGTTATCAGCCGCCGACGCCCGCCTATCCGTACGCAAGCTGGATCTCTCGGGTGTTTGCGTCAATCCTCGACGGCTTTGTCATTCCGCTCCCCGGCGTCATCCTCGCGGGCATCGGAGCAGTGATCGCGTTCTCCGGATCCGAAGTGACCACATACGACGACGGCAGCGTGAGCGCTGAAGGCGGTAATCCGGTCGGGGTGATCGTCATGGTCGTCGGCATACTGGCGATCTTCTTGATCGAGGTGTGGAATCTCGTCTTCAGGCAAGGGAACACCGGACAGACGCTCGGCAAGAAGTGGCTGGGAATTTCGGTGATTCGGGAGTCCGACGGTGTGCCTCTCGGCCCGGTGATGGCGCTGCTTCGTTGGATCATGATGGCGATCCTGGGTGGCGCCTGCTTCCTCAACTATCTCTGGCCGCTCTGGGACTCGAAGCACCAGTGCTGGCACGACATGGTGGTCCGGTCGGTAGTCGTTCGCGCGCGCTAGTCGCTGCCGAGGTCTCTTACAGTGGGTGCCATGGAGTTGGAAGCGGTCACAAGTCGACGACGCTCGCTGGCCGCACCTGTCGGTGTTGCTGCAGTGGCCGTGACGGCCGCCGCGGTACTCCACTTCCGTGATCCCCACAGCGCGGGTAGTTACGGCGTTTGTCCGATGTACGCGTTGACGGGATTGTGGTGCCCGGCGTGTGGTGGCCTTCGTGCGGTCAATGACCTGACTAATCTGGATATTGGCGCCGCAGTGTCCAGCAATGCCTTGATCGTGCCGCTTATCGCGGTGTTGGTGATCGCGTGGATCGGTTGGACAGTGCGCCGTTGGAAAGGCACGCGGGATCGCATGATCGTGCTTCGGCCGACTGTGACGATCGTGGTGCTCGGAGTTCTCGTTGCATTTACGGTTGTTCGAAACACCCCGTGGGGGAGCTGGCTCGCGCCGGCGTGACGGTAAGAGGTCGACATGGCACTGCAGGTTTTTTCGCTCATCGTTCTGCTCGGCGCGCTGATCATCCTGATTCCGACGGCACGACGTGTCTTCGGCAAGAAGGACGACGAGTAGGCCTCGACAACTGAGCCCGAGCGGCACATGCTGGCGGTATGGCTGATTCGTTGAAAGCCCGCGTCAAGGAAAAGCTGCTGAGGCAACTCGCCGAGGACGGTCGGCACCCGATTCAGGAAGCTGAGGGTGACGATCCCCGGCTGGTTTCGATCAACGACGATCTCGAAGCGTTGGAACAGGCCGAGGAAGGCGATCCGATCGTCGAAGAAC
Source organism: Rhodococcus sp. MPR-R1B (assembly GCF_058793255.1). NCBI lineage: Bacteria > Bacillati > Actinomycetota > Actinomycetes > Mycobacteriales > Nocardiaceae > Rhodococcus > Rhodococcus sp. MPR-R1B. Next base: position 263 of record NZ_JBXAFO010000035.1, on the reverse strand, counting down.
TGGCCGAGAGGTACTGGGTTCCGTGAAGTTTACCGACCGCAGTGCTCTGACCTGGCGATTTGGTGTTGTGTTGATCTTCGCGTAACTTTGTCCAGGTCAGAGCGACACGGACACCGACTCCCACCTGCGAGGGTGAGTGACACGAGGTTGTACGAGTGCCTGGCGAACACAATCCAGTTTTTCTCACGGGGTTCCGGTTTGCGCCGGTGGCCAGGTTGGGATAGGCTGGAAAAGTTGCCCCGGAGCGGCGGCCATAGGGTCGT
>NZ_JBXAFO010000034.1:53383-58057 GCF_058793255.1 Rhodococcus sp. MPR-R1B | reverse complement strand
CTCACACCCCGCGCCCGCCCATACGAAACGCGTCCCAACCACCACCCTCAACCCACCACCACAAAACCAAGCCATCCGAAAACAACCTGTTCACAACTCGGAACCTGTGGAATTCGGCAGCGCGACACACCAACGGCGACCCGAAACCTGACAATTTTCTGAAATCAGCCACATCTTGGACGAAAGTCCAGTAGAACTAGTTACAGTTTTGCTCAAACCGTCACGCACCCCGCTGAATGGAGTTCTACATGGCCCGCCGCTCACTTCGCCACGCAGTAGCAACCACTACATCCCTCGTTCTCATCGCCGCCGGCGTCACTGTTGGACTTGGAGCCTCGGTGGCGCAAGCAGCACCGGCATGCGCGCTCAACCAGTCGGTCACCGACAGTTGGGCCGGTTCCCTCGGGACGCCGTACACCGTCAGCAAGGAGGTTGTCGGCGACGGCAAGGTCGCCCCGGGACAGACGGTCACCTACCTGACAAAGGTTTCCGGTTCGGGAGCACTCGTCAATCAGATCCGCGATTTCCACCCGGCAGGATTCCAGCTGGTCAAGGCTCGCCTGAACGTCAAATGGCTTATCGGCGACCAGAAGTGGGACGACGTCACCAAGACCGTCGTCGTCGGCAACAACTCCGTGGTGGCAAAGGGCGGCGGATGGACCACTGCTGGTGGCGGCATCATCGCATTGGAGACCACCTACAAGGTTCCCGATAACGCAGTTGTCGGCTCTCAGCTCGACAGCGGCGCCGGCACCAACATTGTGCTGGCGGCGGGCGACTGGGACATCAATCCGATGGGCGTGTGCGTCACCATCCGGCAGCCGAACCCCGTCGAGGCCGGCGCCGGAAGCCTCGAGGACATGGGCTTCGGCTCACTCAACTCCGGATCGGGCCAGGTATTCGGCTCCCTGACCGACCCGCAGGGGTCGATGACCAATGTCATCAGCGGCGTCCTGGGCAATGTGCTCGGCAACATGAGCTGACTCAGTTCAGATTAGTAAATGGGCCGAGCCACCAGCACATGCTGGCAGCTCGGCCCATTTCTACGTTGCCGAACAAAGCTTTGCCGTCAACCGAGTTCAAGAAATCATCAGCAAATCACCGCGTCAGCTTTCCGCCGTACCGGGCCGGCGTCGTACCGAAGGTTTCCCGAAATGCGGCGATGAACCCGCTACTGGTTCGGTAACCCACCTGCGGGGCAACGTCGTTGACACCCTCACCCCGCGCGAGCATCTCGAGCGACGCATACATTCGGGCGCGAGTCCTCCACTGTCCGAAGGTAATCCCGGTATCGGCGACAAAGGCACGCATCAAGGTCTTGGAACTGACCCCGAGTTCGCCCGCCCACTCCCCCAGCGTCCGTGAGTCTGCCGGATCGGCGAGGATCCGTGCAGAAACCGAACTCGCCGCAGCATTACGAGGAACCGCGAGGACGTCGTGCCGTTCGGGCGCGGCAGCAAGAATGTCGTAGAGCAACTCCTGACTCATCAACCGCCGAGCATCGTCGATGGTCCGGTCAGCGAGGTGCCGCAGCAATTGAGCGGACAGAGCATCGACTTCGAGAACACGTGGCTGAGTCCACCGCGGCCCGGCAGGGCGTAGATCCGGACGCGCATAGGCCGCGATCATGCATCCCTCCGTCAGAAGAGTCATGTCATGGAGGACGGTGCCCGGCAGCCAGACCAAGTGTTCGCTGTGCAGGTGCCACACATTGCCCCCGGCAGCGATCTGCATCGTGCCTTCACTCATCCAGGCGATCTGATGCTCCGGGTGACGATGAGCTCCGTACGCAGTCACTCCGTCGACGACGTTGGTGAAGACCTGAAAATCTTTGAATGTCCGTCCGCGACTATCAGGCAGCGCTAGCAAGGACTTTGGACGAGTCGAGTACTCGATAGTGGACATTTTGCGTCTTTCTGGGCGTATCCGAGTCCATCCTGAAGGATGGACCGACGATCCTGCAAAGGTTAGCCTCACTTTATTGCTGACGCGACCAGTTCAGCACTTCACGCGGAACTCAGATCACTTCGCCCACCACTTCGAAGGAGCATGCACGTGCCCTCACGTAGCACCCGAATCCTCGCCGCCTTATTCACGACGGCCGCGATCATCGGGTTCTCGACCGCCTGTGGAACCTCGCAAGGCGTCGACACCGCATCAGCGACCCAGAGCAACGACGCATTCCCCGTGACGATCGAGCACGCACAGGGTTCGACGACCATCGATGCCGAACCCCAGCGGGTAGTGACACTCGGATACACCGATCACGAACCACTGCTCGCCTTGGGAGTTGAACCCGTCGGCATGGCCGAATGGTGGGGGTCCGGCATGGATGAAAGCTGGCCGTGGACGAAGGATTACTGGAAGGGAAAGACTCCGACCTACATCAACAGCGGCGGAGACTTCAACTTCGAGCAAATCGCCTCCCTCGCACCAGATCTGATCCTCGCGCTGTACGCCGACATCGACACGGAAACCTACAAGAAGCTGACCTCGATTGCGCCGACTGTCGCGCAGAGCAAGGACTACGACGCGTACACAACGCCGTGGACCGACATGACGCTCACCGCCGGGCGCGCCCTCGGCAAAGGACCACAAGCTCAGCAACTGATCACGGATACCGAAAACGCGTTTGCCGCCGCCCGCGCTGCACACCCGGAGTTCGCCGGGCAAACCGCAACGATCGTCAACCTCGACACTCCCGAGGGATACGTGTTCTCGTCGCACGACCCACGCGGCATTTTCCTCTCGTCACTCGGGTTCACCCTCCCCGCGACCGTCGACGCATTCGTCGGCGACCAGTTCGGCGACTGGCTGCCGAACGAGCGATACGACATCCTCGAACCCGTTGATCGTTTGATCGTGATGGCCGATCCGGGGGGAGAGAAAGCCCTCGCCGACAACACGCTCTACCAGCGACTACCCGCCGTGAAGAGCGGAAATGCGATAGTCGTGCGGTACACCGCAGATCCACCCGTCGGCGCGGCGATGTCCGGCAATACCGTCCTGAGCATTCCGTATGCCATCGACCAACTGACAGCCACGTTGTCGAAGTAAACAACAGGGCAGGTATCGAAAATATGTTCGAAGAGTGTTAGCCTCGGGGTCAGGAAGCACTCACGGACATCGAGGATCACCATGGACGAGGTACCGGACACCGCGTTAGATCTGGCTCGACTGGTCGACGAGCTGACGGTTCTCGACCAGCGACGCGTCGACATCGGCGAGAGTTTGGTTCATCTCGAGTACCTATACTCCCAGATGGGCGCACGGCAACAGGCAGATGCTGCCCGAAAAGCCTTCCAGGAGAAGTACGTCGGACGAATCTACGAACTCGCAGACGGCCTGCGAACCTGAAAAGGGGTTGCACACAACCACTGACCGAGCGCATGGTCATTCCTGCACGACACACCGGACCGATGGGTTCGGCTGTGAACTATGTGGGAGAAATCTGATGGAGAAGATCACCAAGAGGTTGTGGAACTGGGCATCGATACTCGACGAAAACACTCGCGAGCAAGCGCTGCGCACGTCCCAGATGCCTTTTGTCCGTCCACATCTGGCATTGATGCCGGATGCGCACCTCGGTGCGGGAGCGACGGTGGGTTCGGTCATTCCGACGGAAGGCGCAATCATGCCCGCCGCCGTCGGAGTCGATATCGGCTGCGGAATGATCGCGGTCAAAACCCAGTTCAACGCACGCGACCTTCAAGGCCGCGACCTGAGCGTACTTCGCCACAGCATCGAACGCTCCGTTCCGCTCTCGGCAGGTGTCTACAACAAGACGCTGAGCGACACGGCGAAAATCCGCATCGCAGAACTCGAGGCAATGGCGGGCGATCGCCTGGCCTTCTACGACAAGTTCAAGAACAACTGGAGGTTTCAGCTCGGAACGCTGGGCTCTGGTAACCACTTCATCGAGGTGACACTCGATGAAAGCGACGGCGTCTGGCTGTTCCTGCACTCGGGAAGCCGCGGTATCGGAAACAAGCTCGCGCAGCATCACATCAAGATCGCCAAGGACTTGTGCGAGCGGTGGTACATCAACCTTCCCGATCCGGATCTTGCCTACCTGGTCGAGAAGACACCCGAATTCGACTCGTACATCACCGATCTCAACTGGGCTCAGCACTTCGCTTTGCTCAACCGCGAAGAGATGATGGACCGCGTCGTGAAGGACTTCGCGCATTTCATGGGAGACGGCAAGCCCGCGATCATCGACGAAGTCGAGCGGATCAACTGCCACCACAACTTCACCCAGAAGGAGTTCCACATGGGCAGGGGTGTGTGGCTGAGCCGTAAGGGTGCGATCAAGGCAGACGAGGGCACGCCCGGGCTCATCCCCGGTTCGATGGGGACGGCGAGTTACGTCGTCGTCGGGAAGGGAAACGTGCCGTCGTTCAAGTCCAGCCCCCACGGCGCGGGTCGGGTGTACGGACGTAACCAGGCACGCAAGACCTTCACCATCGAAGATCTCGACAAGGCAATGGTCGGCATCGAATACAAGCGTTCCGCGGCGTTCCTCGACGAGATCCCGGGTGCGTACAAGGACATCGACGTCGTGATGGACGACGCGAAGGACTTGGTCGAGATTCGACACACGCTGCGTCAGATTGTGAACGTCAAGGGCAACTGACCCCGCACAACTCCGCGAAATACGAAGTGGCCCCCCGC
>NZ_JBXAFO010000034.1:0-53373 GCF_058793255.1 Rhodococcus sp. MPR-R1B | reverse complement strand
GGGGGGGCCCACTTCGTTGTCGAGATCAGTTTGGCAAGCGCAGATCAGTCAGGAAGGCGCAGATCCGGCTTGTCCAGCTCTTCGATGTTGACGTCCTTGAAGGTCACGACGCGTACGTATTTCACGAATCGCGCCGGGCGGTACATGTCCCACACCCAGGCGTCGGACATCCGCAGCTCGAAGTAGATCTCCCCGTCTGAATTGTGGGGCAGCAACTCGACCGTGTTGGCCAGGTAGAAACGTCGTTCGGTCTCCACGACGTAGGAGAACTGTCCGACGATGTCCCGGTATTCACGGTAGAGCGACAGCTCCATCTCGGTTTCGTACTTCTCGAGATCCTCGGCACTCATCGGTTTAGCCAGTCCTCCCAGTTCGTCTGAACGTCCATCATCCCGTACGGCCCGCGCGTTGTTCCAACCGGACTCCCGCAGCCACCACGTTGGCATAGGTCATGCGGTGCTCGGGGCACGGCCCCAGCGCGTCGAGAGCGTCCATGTGCAGTGGCGTGCTGTATCCCTTGTGAATCGCGAAGCCGTATCCCGGATGAGTGTCGTCCATCTCGGTCATCACACGATCTCGGGTCACCTTCGCGAGAACGCTTGCCGCAGCGATACATGCAGCGGCGCCGTCACCGCCGATGACGGGTAGCGACGGAGCCGTCAGACCCGGAACCCGGAATCCGTCGGTGAGAACGTAGCCCGGTTCGAGGTCGAGGCCCGCAACTGCTCGCCGCATCCCCTCGATGTTGGCGACGTGGATGCCGATCTGATCGACTTCCGCAGCGGGAACAGAGATGACACTCCACGCCAAAGCCAAGCGCTTGATCGCCGGGAAAAGCTCCTCGCGCGCACGTTCGGTCAGCTTCTTCGAATCGTCGAGCCGCGCGAGGGCTGCTTGCGGTTTCGGCGCCAGGACACACGCTGCAATGACAAGTGGACCAGCGCACGCTCCGCGCCCGGCTTCGTCGACGCCGGCCACCGGACCGAGTCCGGTTCGCGCCAACGCAGACTCCATCGTCCGCAGACCTGCCGATCTGCGAATGACAACGCGAGGGGGCCAACTACTCACTGTCTCTGCCTACTCGGAACTACGCGAATCCATGTGTGCGGTCCGACAACTCAGTTGCCCTGAATATCAGGCGCATCGATGCCGCCCATTCGCGACGGGGGAAGGACGATGAATCGCGCTTGACCGATGATGTTGTCGATCGGGACGGTTCCCTGGAACTCGTCGTCGACGTGGTAGCGCGAGTCGGCGGAATTGCTGCGGTTGTCACCCATGACCCACACGTGGCCCTCGGGAACGGTGATCGGCCCGAAGCAGCGGCCCGACTTCAGTTCGGTGTCACACGTCTGTGTTCCCGGGGTGAACGGGAAATCCATCTTGATGTACGGCTCGTCGAGCGGCTTGCCGTCGACCAGGACTCGGCCCTGATCGTCACAGCATTCGACGGTCTGGCCGCCGGTAGCGATCACTCGCTTGACCAAGTCGTTCTCGTCCGGCGGAACGAGGCCGACCCACGAACCGACCTCTTGAATGCCGCGGACGACAACGTTGTCGGACCGATTGGACACATATTTCGTGTTCCACGAATCGGGTCCCTTGAAGACGACGACGTCGCCGGGTTCCGGATCGCCGAAGCGGTATCCGATCTTCTCCACCACGATGCGGTCACCGGTACATCCCGCACAGCCGTGCAGTGTCGGTTCCATCGACTCGGATGGGATGAGAAAAACTCTGAAGACAAATGCCTGAAGGACGATGCTGAGTACCAGCGCTACGCCGATCAGAACAGGGAGTTCTCGCAGAAACGATCGCTGTTTCTTCTGCGGCCGATGTGAGGTCGGTTCCGCGGAACCGCTTGATCCCTCGTGATTCTCGGGTCCGGACGACAATGCCTGCTCCTTCGAAGAATCTGCCACAGAAACCAGATTAGCCCGACACCGCGCGTACGCGGTGCCGGGCTCATCGGAAAGATCAGCGCTTTTCCTTGATCTTCGCCTTCTTGCCACGAAGCTCACGGAGGTAGTACAGCTTGGCGCGACGGACGTCACCGCGGGTCAGAACCTCGATGGAGGCCAGCGTGGGGCTGTGAACCGGGAAGGTGCGCTCGACGCCGACGCCGAAGGAGACCTTACGGACGGTGAAGGTCTCGCGAACGCCGCCGCCCTGGCGACGAATAACGACGCCCTTGAAGACCTGCACGCGCTCCTTGGAGCCTTCGATAACCTTGACGTTCACGTTGAGCGTGTCGCCGGGACGGAACTCGGGGATGTCGTCGCGGAGCGACTTTTTGTCCAGGAAGTCCAGGGTGTTCATATGTCATCCTTGTATTTCGCAGGAGCAGAGGAACCGAGCGGCACGCGTTTCGGTCTCCCGAAACGGCGCTCGTCTGGTTCGTGCCCAGATCAAGTGCTGCTGCCTGGTCCAGGCAACCCGTCCATTGTGCCAGACGCGGATACCAGCGGGGAAATCGGTGGCGGCGGAGCTGCGTGGATGGTGTGGTCCAGTTCCTGCTCGGCCGCGGTCATCGCATGTTCGACGCTCGGCGATCCGGCTATCAGATCCTGGACGTAGATCTTGGCCCTGATGACCGGTCGCCGCCACTTCCGCTCACGCTCGAGCGCGCGGTTCATCCGTTTAGGCTTGCGCGTGTACCGCCAGCGAGCCCACGGCGCACCCGGCCGGCTCAGGCGGACCGCTCCGATTACCAGCAACGGGAAAACGAACAGACCGACGAGCCCCGTCCAGATCTTCCCCTTGAGAATCACGATGGCTGCCAAGGCGAAGTTGATCAACGCGACGAAAACGAAGACCAACTTGATCCACGGATCGCGTTCTTCACGGAATCCGGCGACGTCGAGAAGTTCGAGCGGGCGGAAACCCAGCAGCACCAGGCCGGTCACGGCGATCGCGACGAAGACCGCATCCACCGAGGTCCGACCTTGTTCGGACCAGTACACGTCCTTCAGATAGAAGATCAGTGCGAACTCGTCGAGCACCAACGCCGCACCCATACCGAAGATCGCCGCCAGGACGGCACCGGTGGTCTGCGAACCATCGACGTAGACCGCGATCAACGCACCACCGGAGATCATCATGGCGATCACACCGAACACGACGTGATGCACATGCTGGCCTCCGGGCGCGATGTTGCCCGGCCACCATTTCACTTGCGCGCGAATCATCCGGACGCTGAGGCGGATGAAAAGGAAGGCGGACAGGAACCCGAGCAGGAAGAACAGCAACGGCAATCGGCCATGGGCGATGATCTCGCGCTCGAGCCACTCCCGCATCACTGTCCTCCCTTCACCGAATTCATGATCCGACCCTGATCGGATTCATACCGCCAACCGACTCGATTGTGACGATACGGACTTCGAAAACCCGGCGGACGGATTTACTTGCCGAAGCCCGCCTTGCGCAGAGCGTCGGCCATCGACCCGGCAGCAGGCGCGCGGTTGTCCGGTCGCTGCTCGCGTCCGCCCTGGCGTCCGCCATTTCCTCGTTGCTGACCCTGCCCCTGACGCTGGCCCTGCGGCTGGCCCTGACGCTGGGGTTGCCCACCTCGCTGGCCTTCGGACTTGCGGGGCGCTCCCACCTCGTCGTCGAGACGAAGCGTCAGCCCGATGCGTTGGCGTGCCTCGTCCACTTCGAGGACCTTCACCTTGACGACGTCACCTGACTTGACGACCTCGCGTGGGTCCTTGACGAAGTTGTGTGACATCGCCGAGACGTGAACCAGACCGTCCTGATGAACTCCGATGTCGACGAAGGCACCGAAGGCTGCGACGTTGGTGACCACGCCTTCGAGGGTCATGCCGGGCTTGAGATGCGCGACCTTCTCGATACCTGCGGCAAAGGTTGCGGTCTTGAATTCGGGTCGTGGATCTCGTCCCGGCTTCTCCAACTCGGAGATGATGTCGGTGACGGTCGGTAGACCAAATCGCTCGTCGACGTAGTCGGACGCCTTGACCGATCGAAGTGCCTGCGAGTTTCCGATCACGGTGCGCACGTCCCCGCCTGCACTCGCGACGATCTTGCGAACCACCGGATATGCCTCCGGGTGGACGCTCGACGCGTCGAGAGGGTCGTCGCCGTCGGTGATCCGCAGGAAGCCTGCGCACTGCTCGAATGCCTTGGGTCCCAGGCGGGAGACATCCTTGAGACCCTTGCGGGATTTGAACGGACCGTTCTGGTCCCGATGCGCGACGATGCTCTCTGCAAGGGATCCTGCAATTCCGGACACCCGAGCAAGCAGCGGCACGGACGCGGTGTTGACGTCGACGCCGACCGAGTTGACGGCATCCTCGACGACGGCGTCGAGGGAACGCGAGAGCAGCGATTCGGTGATGTCGTGCTGGTACTGACCGACGCCGATGGACTTGGGATCGATCTTGACCAACTCCGCCAACGGATCCTGCAGGCGACGCGCAATGGACACCGCACCGCGAATCGAGACGTCGAGGTCGGGAAGTTCCTGCGACGCGTAGGCCGAAGCCGAGTACACCGATGCGCCTGCCTCGGAGACGACGATCTTGGTCAGGTTGGGCGCGCCGGTCTTCTTGATCAGTTCGGTAGCGAGCGTGTCGGTCTCGCGTGAGGCCGTGCCGTTGCCGATGGCGATCAGTTCGACGCCGTGTTCGGCGACCAGTCGGGCAAGCGTCGCGAGAGCCGCGTCCCACTTGTTCTGCGGCTGGTGCGGGTAAATCGTCTCGTAGGCAACAACTTTGCCGGTTCCATCGACGACGGCAACCTTCGTTCCGGTGCGGAATCCGGGGTCGAGTCCCATGGTGGGTCGGGCGCCGGCGGGAGCTGCGAGGAGTAGATCCTTGAGGTTGGTGGCGAAGACGTCGACGGCGTCCTTTTCGGCCGACTGCCGCAGACGCATCCGAGTGTCGATACCGAGCGTGACGGCGAACTTCGTCTTCCACGCCCACTTGACGGTGTCGAGAAGCCACCCGTCGGCGGCCCGACCACGGTCGGCGATCTCGAACCGCGACGCGATGCGGCCTTCGTAGACCGTGCGCTCCCCCGGCGCGAGTTCTTCGGTGTCTGCCGCCATGTTGAGCGACAGCACTTCTTCCTTCTCGCCGCGCAGGACGGCGAGGATGCGGTGCGAGGGCAATTTGGAGAACGGTTCCGAGAACTCGAAGTAGTCAGCAAACTTCGAGCCATCGGTTTCCTTGCCCTTGCGGACCGAGGAGACGACCTGGCCGCGATTCCACATCAGCTCACGCAATTCACCGACCAGATCGGCGTCCTCGGCGAAGCGCTCGACGAGGATCGACCGGGCACCGTCGAGCTGCTCGTCCGAATACTTCGCGGGATCGGTGGTGGGATCTCCGATGAGAGCATCGGCGACGGGCTCGTGGCCGGCCTCGCGGGCGATCTGCGCCTTGGTGCGCCGCTTCGGCTTGAAGGGGAGGTAGATGTCCTCCAGCCGCGCTTTCGTCTCGGCCAGCATGATCTGACCGCGCAGTTGATCGTCGAGTTTGCCCTGAGAGTCGATCTCCGTGAGCACGGCGTCACGACGGTCGTCGAGCTCGCGGAGATACCGCAGCCGCTCGTCCAGGAGTCGCAGCTGGGCGTCGTCGAGCGTGCCGGTGACTTCCTTGCGGTACCGGGCGATGAAGGGCACCGTGGCTCCGCCGTCGAGAAGGTCGACTGCTGCTGCAACCTGGCCTTCGCGGACGTCGAGTTCCTCGGCAATGCGCTGGTTCACGGTCTTGAGAATCACGAGATCCGACCCTACCGCTATCCTGAGACAAGAAGATCGGCAACAGTGCCGTGTCAGGGCTACCGGGGGAAACAAATGAGTACGCGGTACGTCCGGATTGCCGCAATGGTGGCCGCAGTTACTTTTGCGGCTTCGTGCAGCGGTGGACAGAACCCGGATGATCCGATGCAGACCCCCGCCTTTCCCGACACCAATGTTCCGGTAGCCGAGACCCTCGACGGCCGTCTGGGACAGGCTCAGGTGGCTGCGCTCGGGCGTGGTGCGGACGTCTCCATCGCCATCCTCGACCGCTCCTCGGACAAGTACCTCGACGTCGCCGGTGACCAGCAGATCGAAACAGCCTCGGTGGCAAAACTTTTCATCGCCGAGGATCTACTTCATCAGGATGCGCGCGGTGAGCGACCCATCACGGACGACGATCGCACCCTCATGGCGGCGATGCTCGAATCCTCCGACGACACCGCAGCCAACCTCCTGTGGGACGAGGTCGGCGGCCAAGAGGTGATCACCCGCGTCGCCGAGCGTTACGCACTGACCGCGACGACGCCGCCCTGGGACGGAATGTGGTGGAACACCGAGACCACGACACGTGACCTGGTCACCTTCTACAGCGGTGTCCTCGACGACTCCGATCAACTCGGACCTGAACGGGTCGAGCAGTTCGTCGAGTACCTGCGGCAATCCACTCCCGAAGGAACCGACGGTTACGACCAGAGATTCGGCCTGCCCGAGGCCTTGTTCGGCGAGCCCGTCATAGGAGTCAAACAGGGCTGGATGTGCTGTGTCGAGGACAAGTGGATCCATCTGTCCACCGGCATCGTCGGTGACGACAACCGATACATCATCGCGATCGGTTCGCGAGAAGACGTCCAGTACACGGATGAGGACAGCTTCTATCCCGACACCTCGTTCACCGATGCCGTCGACGACGAAAGTGCACTGCACGCACGCGACACGGTCACCGGCGTCACGCAGATTCTCTTCCCGAGCGGAAGCATCGACGACTGGGCAGCGGCATCCACGACCGCGGATTCGGCGATGCCCGAAGCTTCCGGGCCCTGATTCGATCCACGCGGTCGTGTTCGTCCTCAAGCCTGCTTGTACTCGAGCACCGAACCGATGACACGGTCCTGTTGTTCGAACGTGAGCATGGGCCACAGCGGCAGTCGAAGGATCGACGCGGAGAACTCGGCACTACGCACGCACGGCTGCGGTGTTCGTCCGTAGCGCACACCGGCCGCACTCGTATCGAGCGGAACGTAGTGGAACGGCGCCACGATTCCGTCACCGGCAAGGTGCCGAATCAAGCCGTCACGGCTCTCTTCGGTCGGCATCTTGAGATAGAACAGGTGCGCAGTGTGCTCGCGATCATCGGGCACCGCCATGGGCACGACACCGTTCGCGGCCGCCCACTCGCCCAGACTCACGCTGTAGGCATCCCAGACGCGATGCCTGGCCGCCTGAATCGCGTCGAACTCGGAGAGTTGTGCGTCGAGGACGGCGGCATTGAGTTCACTGGGCAGATAACTCGACCCGATGTCCTGCCACGAATACTTGTCGACCTGCCCGCGCAGGAAACGCGCACGGTCGGTCCCCTTCTCACGGATGATTTCGGCGCGAGTCATCAACTGATCGTCGGAGAGCAACAGCGCGCCGCCCTCACCGCAGTGAACGTTCTTTGTGTCGTGAAAACTCTGCGTTCCGATAGTTCCGATGGTGCCGAGCGAGCGCCCGCGCCACTTTCCGCCGAGTCCGTGAGCGTTGTCTTCGATCAACGCAACGCCGTGGAGTTCCGCGAGGTCGAGGAGAGGTTCCATGTCCGCGGCGACTCCGCCGTAATGCATGACCAGTACAGCTTTGGTGCGTTCGGTGATCGCCGCCGCGACGCACGCCGGGTCGATGTTGCCGGTACTCGGATCGATGTCGACGAAAACAACAGTGGCCCCGCGCAACGCGACGGCGGTCGCCGCCGAACTGAACGCGAAGCTCGGAACTATTACCTCGTCGCCCGGGCCCAATTCGAGCAGCAGCGCACCCAATTCGAGTGCATGCGTGCACGAGGTGGTCAGCAGAGCATGCGTGGATCCGGTGATCGCCTTGAGCGCTGCAGTCGCGGACTTGGTGAAACGTCCGTCACCGTGAATGTGGTCGGACTCCAGAACCGTTGCCAGATTCGACAATTCGTTCGATGCCCGATAGGGGCGGGAGAAGATGATGCGATCAGTGCTCAAGACTACGCCGATCGATCGAGGTTCCGGGCCGCGGGGAGTCGACAGTCAGATACAGCGGCTTTCCGACAAGGACGTGCAGTGCCACACCGAGATATTCGGCAATGAGCCCGAGCGAGAACAGGATCGCACCCGAACAGACCAGCAGCGCCATGATGATCGACGCCCATCCTTCGGGATCATTGTTGTCGCCGGTCATGGCCCCGATGAAGATCACCGCGGCCATGATCACGCCGGCCGACGCCAGGGTGACTCCGAGCAGGCTGACCAGCCGCAGACCGCGTGTTCCGCTACACAACACCATCTTCCAGAACAACGAGAACAAACGGCGGTAGTTGTACCCGGATTCTTCGCGGCCTTCGGCTCGAAGTGTCACCGGCGCCGTGGCCGTGTTACCGACAACCCACGTCAGCGCAACGTCCAGATACACGCCGTTGGCCGCGACGCCGGCCAACTGTCGGCCGATGTCACCGCGGATCAGGCGATAACTTTCGAATCTCGTCGAATCAGGGAACGCGAATACCGTCGCCAAGACGATCTTTGCGCCGCGCGAGGTCAGGTTCCGCAAGAATCCGTGCGGGCGTGTGTTCGTGGGTTTGGAATACACGAGATCGGATCGCTCCGTCAGCGCGGTGTCGAGGAAAGCCCCGATGTGCACCGGGTCGTGCTGGCCGTCCTCGTCCATCGTCACGATCCACTGTCCAGTTGCAGCGGCCATGCCGGCGATGGTCGCCGCGTCCTGGCCGTAGTTGCGGCTGAGCCACACGACACGCACCTGCTCGAAACGGCGCTCCAATTCGAGTAACACGACGTCGGAGCGATCCGGGCCGTTGTCGTGAACCAGCACGATCTCGTCGACGGAGAACTGCGCACCACCGGGCGTCGCACTCGGTGTGCCCAGGCCGTCCAACTCCTCGACGAGCGCCGTGATCGTCTTTTCGCCCTGATAAACGGGCACTACGACGGAAATCGAGTGCACTCGCTTCCACTCCCTTCAGGGGGCTCGACTGGCGCCGAGAGACAGGCACGATCGGGCCCACACCGTCGCGAACTTTAACACGCAGAGATGTCTTGACTTCGGATGCCGGCGGCGCGTGACGCGCTCGCGTCTCCGTACGCCCCACCTGCCCTGTTAAGGTCTGGAACTCGTGGTGGAAACTCGCACTCTCGCCCGGGCAGACGTGTACAAGTGGGGCGCCGTCACGGCGATCGGTGTCATCGCCGGTTATCTGGCCGTGGTGCTCGCGAATGCTCGTCACTTCTACACCGACGACACCGAGTCCCAATACGCGCCGCTGTGGGTCATGCTCGGCCGCAGTCTGCGAGAAGGACACCTCCCGGTGCTCGTCCCCGAGAACTGGATGGCGGGCAACTACGCGATCGAGGAAGCAGGCCTTCTCAATCCACCGCAACTCCTGATCGACCTGATCGCACCGTCCTTCGACAACCTGGCGTTGTACGCGACGATCGTGAAGTTGATCTTCGCGATCATCCTTGCACTCGGCGTCTATCGGATCTGCCTCGAGTACGGCTCGAAGCCCACGTGGGCTGCCGTCGCCGGCGTCTCGATTCCGTTCACCGGTTTCCTGCTGTTCTTCGACTCGGCCAGTTGGATGACTGCCTTCACCGGCACTGCCTGGATGGTTCAGGCGTGGGCGTCGGCAATCCGCTACGCCCGAGGTAAGAGCGGTCCGATCCCGACCTTCGTGTTCTTGTATCTCGCGATGTCGGTCCAATATGTTTTCCCCGCAGTCGAATCCGGCTTGATGATCGGCGCGGTCGCAATCGGCGAAGTTGTCTATCAGCGGCGTTGGCTGCCGTCACTGCGGCTTCTGGCGGTGTCCGCGTGTGCCGCTCTGGCCGGTCTCGCGACGTATCTGCCGAGCCTGCTCACCGCGGACGTCACCTGGCGCGGTGCATCCGAAGTCAAGAACGATGCATTCCTCGCCGTCCCGTGGTCGGAATCGCTGAACGCGAGCCTGCCGAGCACGATGCCCGCGTTCACCTCGTGGTGGGGATACATCCAGACCATGCCCATGGTCTACATCGCCTGGTTCCTCATACCCGCCCTGGCATTCATCGACTGGGGCAAGGCACGCGCCGCGGCACGCGAATTGACCGCCGTCGGGATCTTCACGGTCGCCGTCCTCATGTGGACTGCCGGGCCGAGCACGATCGGCCCACTGCGGTGGCCCGCGCGCGTACTTCCGATGGTGGCCATCGGACTCCTGCTTCTGGTGTGCATCCTGCTCGGGCGTTACGCCACGACCGACAAGTTGCGCGGGCGCTGCGTTGCAGCGGGAATCCTCGTGGGCCTGCTTCTGATTCGGTCAGCCTCGGCAGCTCCCGGGCTCGCGAAATGGCATGTGATCTCAGCCCTGCTCGTTGCCGCACTCGGCGCCGCGATGGTCTGGCTCGGCCGTACCAAAGGCACTGCTTTCGCATGCCTCGTAGCGATCGTCGCGGTCTCCCCCATCGCCTACGCCCAGGTTCGGGCCGCGCAACCAACCCCGATGAGCTGGAACCTGCCCGAATCCCGCTCGGAGATGAAAGAGGCCTTCCCCGACTTCGAAGGCACGACACTGCAACTGGGCGACCGTGCACTCATCGCACCCGGGGACAAAACCCTCGACGGAGCGTACGGTTCCCTGGCTTTCGGCAACTACCCCAAAGACCTCGAACTGACCTACACCAGCGGCTACACCCCCAACGGGCACTTCTACTTCGGTGATCTGCTCTGCATGCGCTGGGACATGAGCGTCTGCCCCGACGCCTTTCGGCGCGCATTCACCGTCGAACCCACCACCGGCCGCACCATCGTCGACCTGATGAACGTGGACCGCGTCGTACTTCAGAACGCTCTCTACCCCGATGCACGCAAGAACCCGGCTCCCGACGGGTGGACATGGGTGGACTACCCCGGTCACGAGAACTACATCTCCGTGCTCGAACGCGTCGACGGCCCCGTCTCGACACGAAACGGCCGCATCGCCGATACCCGTGGCGTCGAAGCTGTTTCGACCGCGGAATCGAACATGTCGAGCACCCTTCGTGTCAGTTCGGAGACCGGCGGCAAGGTTGTGTTCGCACGGCTCGGCTGGCCCGGA
This sequence comes from Rhodococcus sp. MPR-R1B, assembly GCF_058793255.1. Taxonomy (NCBI): domain Bacteria; kingdom Bacillati; phylum Actinomycetota; class Actinomycetes; order Mycobacteriales; family Nocardiaceae; genus Rhodococcus; species Rhodococcus sp. MPR-R1B. The sequence continues at coordinate 42,298 of NZ_JBXAFO010000034.1, read as the reverse complement.
TATCGGGCGAGCATCGACGGTCAGCCTGTCCCGATCGACGTCGTCGCGAAGTCCTTTGTCACCGTGGACATTCCCGCCGGGACGAAGGACGCAGAGCTTGTCCTGACGTGGCGTCCCCCGGGATGGAAGGTCGGCGGCGCTTCGATGGTCGCCGGAGTCCTCGGACTCGGCGTGCTCGAGTGGATGTATCTGCGGACCCGACGCAAGGACGGGATCAACACCGTGAAAACCGAGTCTTCATGACCGAAGACATCGCATCACCCGAGAACCCCGGCCCACTGCTTCGGGTGGTCAAGCATCAACCCATCGCATTTGCCATTGTCGGAGTGGCTAATACGGCGATCGGATACGTGCTCTTCGTGATCTGGACACTGATCCTCGACAACAAGGATCTGTATCAAGTGGCTGTGATCGGCGCGTACTCCATCAGCGTCCTCATCGCTTTCGTTCTGCATCGGACTCTCGTTTTCCGCGTCCGCGGACATGTGGCACGCGACCTGGGAGCGTTCATCGTCGTCAATTCCGGTGGCCTGGTGCTGAATCTGATACTCGGAACAATCGCGGTGTCGATTCTGCATGCCCCGCCGCTTCCCGCCCAGGCGGTTGTCATGCTGATCGTCGCCGGTGTGAGCTTCTTCGGTCATCGATACTTCTCGTTCCGCCGCAAACCTGCCGAACGACACTGACCTTCTACGATTCGCGGGGTAACGCTCGATCCACCGCCGCCTCGACGATCGTCCGAATATCTTCCTCTCCGAACAGGTCCGGCAATGTGAGTCGATCCAGTGCGAGCCAGTTCAGCGACAAATAGAGCAGGCGAACGGTCATCGCATCACCCGGCACGCCCGACGCCAGATGATTGGCTACGTTCAGATCGAAGTCTTCTCGGATGCGGACGGTCAGCACCGCTCGCAGGTCCGGTCGACGCGTCGCCTCCAGTCGCAACTCCATGAGCGCGAGGAAACCCGTTCCGAACGAGGTGACGCGCTCGACCACGTCGAGCATGAGCGTCACCAGGCGCTCACGATCGGTGCCGTTGACGGGATCGATCATCCCTTCGAGGTCCTCCGGAATCAGTCGCTCGTAGATCCGGCCACCCGCTTGAGTGAGCAGGTCGTCGCGATTGGAGAAGTAGTTCGACGCTGTCCCGTTCGGCACTGCTGCCTGGGCGTCGACGGCTCGAAACGTCAAGCCTCGAGCACCCTCTCGGGCCAACACCTCGATTGCCGCGTCGATCAGGGCAAGCCGGCGTTCCGGGTTCTTTCGCACTTGACATCACTCCTGACACGACCCTAAGTTAAACGACTACAAACATAGTACTACGAACGGAGCGTTATATGCGAAAGCTTGTGTACTACGTGGGAGCTTCCCTCGACGGATACATCGCGGGGCCTGGTGGCGAATTCGATTTCCTCCCGGTCTCCGAACAGATCACGGCCTGGATATGCGATCGATATCCTGAAACCGTGCCAACGCATGTGCGGCCCGCTCTCGGAATCGAGGACGCGCCCAACAGGACCTTCGACACGGTCGTCATGGGCCGCGGCTCCTACGAGCCCGGGCTGGCCGCCGGAGTGAAAAGCCCCTTCGCGCACCTGCGTCAGTTCGTCGTCTCCACAACCATCCCTGACGCCGAGGATCCCCCCGTCACCATCGTTCGCGCCGATCCGCTTGGGGTAGTCAGATCTCTGAAAGAGGAAGAAGGACAAGATATCTGGCTGTGTGGCGGCGGAACTCTCGCCGGCGAACTACTACCGGAGATCGACGAGTTGATCATCAAGAGGTATCCGGTAGTCGCCGGCGCAGGCATACCGATGATCAGAGGTAACTTCGAGCCGACACCGTTCACACCGACTGCAACCGAATCGCTCGACGACGGCGCAAGCATCACCTGGTTGAAGCGAAATACCTAAGGAAGAAGATCCGGTCGACGCTCGGCCGTGCGCTGCAGCGACTGCTCATGGCGCCACGCTTTGATCTTCGCGTGATCACCGGAGAGAAGCACCGGCGGAACTTCGAGGTCGCGCCACACAGCCGGGCGAGTGTAGCTAGGCCCTTCGAGAAGGCCGTCGGAAAACGAATCCTCTTGGTGTGAAAGCTGATTGCCGAGAACGCCGGGCATCAGTCGCACGACAGCCTCGACCATCACCAGCACGGCTGCTTCGCCGCCGATCAGGACGTAATCGCCGATGCTGACTTCTTCGACTCTGACCCGCTTGGCGGCGTCGTCGAAAACCCGTTGATCGATACCTTCGTATCGGCCGCAGGCGAAGACGAGGTGCTTGGCGTTGGACCAGCGGTGCGCGGTCTCCTGGGTGAACGGAACGCCGGCGGGAGTGGGCACCACCAGAATGGTCTCGGCATCATCGGGGCCGGAAGAATCGGAGCGCCCGATCACGTCGTCCAGTGCCGGGCCCCAGACGGTGGGTTTCATGACCATGCCGGGTCCGCCGCCATACGGAGAATCGTCGACGGCTTTGTGCACGTCATGGGTCCACGACCGAAGATCGTGGACGTCGACCGAGATCAAGCCACGTTCGATTGCCTTGCCCAGCAAGGCAGCACGAAGCGGTTCGAGATACTCGGGAAAGATGGTGACGACGTCGAGACGCATAACAAACGATCAGTCGTTGTCTGAGTTCGAATTGTCGCTGTTCGACTTGTCGCCGAAGTCCGGGTCGAGCAGTCCCTCGGGAGGCTCGATCACCACGACGCGGTCGGCGATCGACACCGAGGTGACGATGGCGGCGACAAACGGGATCAGCAATTCGCCGGATGCCTCACCGGTACGGCGAATCGAAAGCAATTCGCCTGCGGCGGAATGCAATACCTCGATGACCGAACCGACCTCGGCACCGTCCGTGAGGACGACCTTCAGTCCTTCGAGTTCGTGATCGTAGAACTCGTCCGGATCATCCGAAGGCTCGAGTTCGGAACTGTCGATGACAAACAGTGTGCCGCGCAACGCATCTGCGTCGCCACGGTCACTGACGCCTTCGAGGCGCAGCAGAAGCCGCCCGGAATGATCCCGGGCGGCTTCCACTGTGTACGACTTCAGTGTGGACTCGCGCGGCTTGCGCCCACGCAGCACGGAACCTACGGCAAAACGATCCTCGGGCTCGTCTGTACGAACCTCGACTACCAATTCACCTTTGATGCCATGCGACTTCGCGACACGACCGACTACGAGTTCCACCTGTTTACTGCCGTCTACTGATCGGTGTCGACGACATCAACACGGATACCGCGGCCACCGATGCCGGAGACCAAGGTCCGCAGAGCGGTCGCAGTGCGACCACCCCGACCGATGACCTTGCCGAGATCGTCTGGGTGCACGTGCACCTCGACGGTCCGTCCCCGACGTCCGGTGATCAGCTCGACGCGCACATCGTCGGGATTGGCGACGATGCCACGCACGAGATGCTCTACCGCATCAGCGACGACGGCACTCACTTGTCAGCAGCCTCGGCGTCTGCAGCGGGAGCCTCGGCGTCAGCCGCGGTGTCTTCTGCCTTGGCCTCGTCAGCCTTTGCAGCCTTCTTCTTCTTGGGGGTGATTGCTTCTGCAACCGGCTCGTTCTCGGCCTGCGCGAGCGCAGCCTGGAAGAGCTCGAGCTTGGTGGGCTTGGCTTCCTTGACGCGCAGGGTGCCTTCGGTGCCCGGCAGGCCCTTGAACTTCTGCCAGTCACCGGTGATCTTGAGGAGTGCCTCGACGGGCTCGGTGGGCTGTGCGCCCACGGACAGCCAGTACTGAGCGCGCTCGGAATCGATGTCGATCAGCGAGGGCTCTTCCTTGGGGTGGTACTTGCCGATGGTCTCGATCGCACGGCCGTCACGACGGGTGCGCGAGTCGGCGATGACAACGCGGTACTGAGCGTTGCGGATCTTGCCGAGGCGGGTGAGCTTGATTTTGACAGCCACAGCTGCAGTTCTCCTTCAGCGCGCACAACAGTGCTGCGCATGTCACGTGCAATTCAGCGACCCACACGATTTGTGAGCCCGGTTTTGCCTCTATCCTGTGACCGTCGCAGCGGTACGTAACCGGTTGCGACGAACAATGCTCCATTGTGCCAGATGGGTGGGCTCGTTCGGAAACCACCCTGTGCGCGCTTCGAGAGTGCGGGGACTCCCTAACCACTCACGGGGGTTCCGCGGAGGATCACACGCATCGGCTTCGCGAGCACATCGGGGTTTCCGCGCGGATCTTCGGAATAAACCACCAGGTCGGCGGGCGCTCCTTCTTCGATCCCCTGCGCACCCAGCCAACTCCGCGCGTCCCAGCAGGCTGCGCCCAGCGCCTGATGCGCCGTCAAACCGGCAACTTCGAGTTCGGCGATCTCGTCGGCGATCCGCCCGTGCCTGATCGATCCGCCGGCATCCGTTCCGGCATAGATCGGAATCCCGGCCTCGTGAGCGGCACCGATCGTCCGATGTCGACGAGCGTGCAGATCCCGCATGTGCGCCGCGTAGATCGGATACCGCGTGGCAGAGTCCGCGATCTCGGGGAAAGTTGCGATGTTGATCAGCGTCGGAACCAAGGCCGTGCCGTGAGCGACCATCAACTCGATGGTCGCGTCCGTCAATCCGGTGCCGTGCTCGATGCAGTCGATGCCGGCGTTGATCAGGCCGGGCAGAGCATCCTCGGCAAAGACGTGAGCGGTGACCCTTGCGCCTTCGGCATGGGCGGCAGCGATGGCCTCGACCAGAATCTCGTCGCTCCACAACGGGGCGAGGTCACCGATGGAACGATCGATCCAGTCCCCGACGAGCTTGACCCAACCGTCACCGGCGCGTGCCTGACGCACCACCTCGGCCGGCAACTGAGATTCGTCGTCCAGGTCGACCGGCAGGCCCGGGATGTACCGCTTCGGTGCGGCGATGTGCTGACCTGCGCGAATGATCCGCGGCAGATCGAGGCGCTCGTCGATGAACCTGGTGTCGACCGGCGATCCGGCGTCACGAAGCAACAGCACGCCCGCGTCACGTTCGGTCTTCGCCTGCCCCAGCAAGCCGTCGACGGTTTCGCCGCCGCCACCGCCGTAGCGGATACCGACGTGACAGTGCGCATCCACGAGACCCGGTGTGATCCAACCCGATTCGACGATCGTCTCCGCACCGGACACCGGCTCGAAGGAAATCAGCCCGTCGACGATCCACAATTCGATCGGCTCGGCATCGGGCAGACCGATACCCCGCAGATGAAGCGCAGCCACCGACTACTTCTTGGGCAGCTTGAGCTGGGAGAGATCGATGCCTTCCAGTCCGGGCGGCAACTGATCGAGACCCTTGGGCATGTTCGACAGGTCGGGCATGCCGGCCGGCATTCCGCCGGGCATACCCGGGAATCCGCCCATGCCGGGGAATCCTCCGCGCATCTTGGGCTGCGTCGGGCCCTTGCCGCCCTTCTTGCCCTTCTTGCCCTTCTTGCTGCGAACCTGCTTACGCGCGCCGGGCATGCCCATACGGCCGGCCATGGCAGCCATCATCTTGCGGGCTTCGAAGAAACGATCCACCAACTGGTTGACGTCGGAAACCTTGACGCCCGAACCGTTCGCGATGCGCAGTCGGCGTGAGGCGTTGATGATCTTCGGATCGTCGCGCTCGGCCGGCGTCATACCGCGGATGATGGCCTGAATGCGATCGAGTTGCTTCTCGTCGACGTTGGCAAGCGCGTCCTTCATGCCGCCGGCACCCGGCAGCATACCGAGGAGGTTGCCGATCGGGCCCATCTTGCGGACGGCCATCATCTGATCGAGGAAGTCTTCGAGGGTGAGCTGACCGGAACCGATCTTCGCTGCGGTGGCTTCGGCCTGATCGGCGTCGAAAACCTGCTCGGCCTGCTCGATGAGGCTCAGGACGTCGCCCATGCCGAGGATCCGGCTGGCCATGCGATCGGGATGGAAGACGTCGAAGTCTTCGAGCTTCTCGCCGGTGGAGGCGAAGAGGATCGGCTGGCCGGTGACCTCGCGGACGCTCAGCGCGGCACCACCGCGGGCGTCGCCGTCGAGCTTGGTGAGGACGACACCGGTGATGCCGACTCCCTCACGGAAAGCGTCGGCCGTGCTGACCGCGTCCTGACCGATCATGGCGTCGAGGACGAAGATGGTCTCGTCCGGGTTGACGGCGTCACGGATACCGGCGGCCTGCGCCATCAGCTCCGAGTCGATACCGAGGCGACCGGCGGTGTCGACGATCACGACGTCGTAATGCTTTTTGCGTGCTTCTTCGACGCCGGCGCGGGCGACCTCGACGGGGTCGGCTGCGGACACGCCCAGTGCGTTCTCGCCGCCGCCGATGGAGGTACCGGGATGCGGCGCGAAGACTGCGGCGCCTGCACGCTCACCGACGATCTGAAGCTGAGTGACGGCGCCGGGACGCTGAAGGTCACAGGCGACGAGGAGGGGCGTGTGCCCCTGATCCTTGAGCCACTTGGCCAACTTTCCGGCCAGCGTGGTCTTACCGGAACCCTGCAGACCGGCCAACATGATGACCGTCGGCGGAGTCTTGGCGAACTGCAGTCGACGAGTTTCGCCGCCGAGAACCTCGACCAGCTCTTCGTTGACGATCTTGACTACCTGCTGAGCCGGGTTCAGTGCACCCGAGACCTCGGCGCCCTTGGCGCGTTCCTTGATCTTGGCGATGAAGCTGCGCACTACGGGAAGCGCGACGTCGGCCTCGAGCAGGGCAAGGCGGATCTCGCGGGCCGTAGCGTCGATGTCGGCGCCGGACAGACGACCCTTGCCACGCAGATCCTTGAGAGATCCGGTCAATCTGTCGGAAAGGGATTCGAACACCGAGTGCGCTCCTGAAGGTCGTGCGAGTTAGCCGTGGATATTCTCGGGCACCAGCCTAGCCGCTACGCCCGCACCGATCCCAGCCGATGCGGGCGTAACTGCCGAAACCGGTCCGTCAATCCTCTTTCTTCTTGGGTTGTGGCACCGGAACCACCGCCAGCACCGCCTCCTCGACGCGCTCTCGCGCCGCGCGGGTATCGGCCTCACCGAAGTCGAGGCAGAACGCGTCGACCACCGAGGAACCCAAGGTGGCGACCTTCGCCCACCGGATGTCGGCTCCACTGTGTTCGAGTGCTGCGGCCAGTCGGCAGAGCAGGCCGACGCGGTCCTCGGTACGCAATTCGAGGATCGCCTGACCGTCACCGGGCGCGTCGAACCAGATGACCCGCGGTGGCGCCTGCGCATAGAGCACCGGAACCGCGGAATCCTTGTTGGTCTGGATCGGGTCGTCCCACTGCTCTGCCCGTGCCTCCTCGTCCTTCGCGTCGAGAAGTTCGAGCAAATTCAGTTCACCGGCCGAAGCCCGGATCAATTCCTGCCGGAGCAACACCGCCTGCGGGGGTGTGCCGAACCTCGGCGTCACGACAAACGAGTTGACCGCCGAACCTGCATGCGACCCCAGCGATGCGGAATGCACCCGCAAGGACTGCAGCGCCAGAACTCCGGCAGCCCGAGACAGCAGCCCGGGAGCGTCGGGCGCGATGACGGTCACGACGTAGGTGTGCGCATTCTCGGCCGGAACGAGCGAGACGTGAACCCCGCCCTCCTCGGCGATGGCCAATTGCTCGGGAGCGAGTGGATCGGGTTGCGGGAGCTCCTCCCCTGCCATCAGCAAACGACAACGACGCACCAGCTCGCCGATCAACGACGACTTCCAGTCGCCCCAGACACCAGGCCCGGTGGCCAGCGAATCCGCTTCCGCCAACGAATGCAGGAGATCGAGAAGGGTCCCGTCTCCCTCGAGTGCGTCGACCACTCGCTGCACGGTTGCCGGATCGTCGAGGTCGCGACGGGTGGCGGTTTCCGGCAACAGCAAGTGGTAGCGCACCATCGCCGTCAACGTCGCGACGTCGGAAGGCCAGAGTCCCAAGCGATTTCCGATCGCGGTGGCCAATTCGGCACCGACGACGCTGTGGTCTCCCCCTCGCCCCTTCCCGATGTCGTGGATCAACGCACCGAGCATGAGCAGATCCGGCCGAGCGACGCGAGTGGTGAATCCGCTTGCATACGCGGCGGTTTCGACCAGGTGCCGATCCACCGTCCACGTGTGGACGGCGTCGCGCGGCGGAAGATCGCGAATGGTCCCCCACTCCGGCAGGAGTCGACCCCAGAGCCCGGTCCGGTCCATCGCCTCGATCACCGGAACCGCACGCGATCCGGAACCCAGCACGACCAAGAGATCGTTGACTGCATTTTTCGGCCACGGCTCACGCAGTTCGGGGGCATTGTCTGCCAAGCGATTGAGCGTCGACGCGGAGATCGGCATGCCGTTGGTGGCCGCCGCTGCCGCGACCCGCATCACCAGACCGGGATCCTTCTTCGGTCTCGCATCGCGCGCCAGAACTACTTCGCCGGCATGCTCGACGACGCCCTCGTCCAGTGGCCGCCGCACCGGCGCGCGACGCAGCCGCGACAAACCACGCCGGGGCAAGGAGTTTCCGGCGGTACGGATACCGACGTCGACCGAATAGCTGATGGTGCGCGCCGATTCGCTGAGAAGGCGGGCCAGATCGAAGCGATCACCGATCCGTAGCGCCGCACCGATTTCGTCGGCGTCCTGTGCTCGCAGTTGGTCGCGGGCGCGACCGGCAACGCGGTGAAGTTCGGTGCGCACGTCGAGCAACCGCCTGTGCGCAAGTGCCAGACCGCCGCCGGGCGAGTTGGGTCCCAGCCCTGGCATCCCGTCGGTCAATTGCGCGATGGACAGGGCGTTGAGCAGTTGGACGTCTCGCAGCCCGCCACGACCGCTCTTGAGATCCGGTTCGGCGCGATGGGCGATCTCGCCGCTGCGCTCCCACCTCGTACGGGTCTGGGTGATCAATTCGTCGAATCGGCTGCGGATGTCCATGCGCCACTGTCGTCGGACACCACTGATCAACAAGTTGCTCAGCTCCACGTCGCCGGCAATGTGGCGTGCTTCGAGCATTCCGAGTGCTGCCGTCATGTCGGTGGCCGCAACCTGAAGCGCCTGCGGAAGCGTCCGCACGCTGTGGTCGAGTTTGATGTGCGCGTCCCACAGCGGGTACCACAGGCTGTCCGCGACCTGGGCCACGACCGCCGGGTCCATGTCGTCGTGCAGCAGAATCAGATCGAGATCGGAATACGGCAGCAGTTCGCGTCGGCCGAGACCACCCACGGCGACGATGGCAAACCCACAATCCGGTTTGATGCCCAGTTCGGTCCCCTTGGTGGTCAACCAGAATTCGTGCAGATCGACCAGTGCATGTCGCAGCGCGGGGGCGTCGAGCCTCCTGTTCTTGACGCCTCCGGTGAGTAGGGCCTTGCGTGCGCGGGCCAGGTCCGCAGCTTCGTCGGATCCCCCTGACGAGACCGGCCCTGGCCCCGTCGCTTTCGCGACGGAACCAGGGCCGAAGTTCTCGGACCCTTTCGGGTCAGAGTGCATCGCCACCGCGTTCCCCGGTGCGAACCCGGATGACCGACTCGACTGGCGAGACCCACACCTTGCCGTCACCGATCTTGCCGGTTCGAGCGGCCTCGACGATCACCTCGACCACCTTGTCAACGGCCGCGTCGTCGACGACGACCTCGACCCGGACCTTGGGTACGAAGTCCACGGAGTACTCCGCGCCTCGGTACACCTCGGTGTGGCCCTTCTGTCGGCCGTAGCCCTGAACTTCGCTGACTGTCATACCCAGCACTCCGGCCTGCTCGAGTCCGGTCTTGACGTCCTCGAGCGTGAACGGCTTGACGATTGCTGTGATCAGCTTCATGTGCTCATCCCTTTCCAAACTCTGAAGTGCCTGAATTCACTTTAATCACGTGCTGATCACGCGAGGTCGTATGCGGTCTCTGCGTGTTCGGTCTCATCGATGCCGCGTGCCTCGTCCTCGGCCGAGATTCGCCAGCCCAGGGGCTTGAGTGCGAAGCCGATGATCGTCGTCAGAACGCCGGTGAAGACGAGTGCTGCGAGTGCGATCACGATCTGAACCACCAGTTGCTTGTAGTCGCCGCCGTAGAAGAGGCCGGTTGCGGTGCCGAAGAATCCGATACCGATCGTGCCCCACAGGCCGGAGACAAGGTGAACACCGACGACGTCGAGCGAGTCGTCGAAGCCGAAGCGGAACTTCAGGCCGACTGCGAGAGCGGACAGGATGCCGGCTACTGCCCCGAGGAAGATGGAACCGACCGGGTTGAGCGCACCGGCAGCAGGGGTGATGGCGACCAGACCGGCGACCGCACCGGAAGCTGCGCCGAGGCTGGTGGCGTGGCCGTCACGAATACGCTCGGTAGCGAGCCAGGCCAGGACTGCGGCACACGTCGCGGTGGTCGTGTTGACCCAGGCGAGACCGGCGTTACCGTCGGCGGCGAATGCCGAGCCGGCGTTGAAGCCGAACCAACCGAACCAGAGGAGTGCGGCGCCGAGCATCACGAAGGGCAGGTTGTGCGGACGGAAGGCGGTCTTGCCGAAGCCGAGACGCTTGCCGACGATGAGTGCGAGGACCAGACCGGCCATACCCGCGTTGATGTGAACGACTGTGCCACCGGCGAAGTCGATCGGAGCGACGTTGGCGACGGTGACTCCGTCGTCGTTGACCGTGGTGCCGAAGAGCTTTGCCGCGATGCCGTCCTCGGAGCCCGAGAGGAGTCCGCCGCCCCACACCATGTGTGCGAGCGGGAAGTAGACGACGGTGACCCAGATACCCGAGAACAGGAGCCAGGTGCCGAACTTGACCCGCTCGGCCAGGGCACCACTGATGAGGGCGGTGGTGATGATCGCGAATGTCACCTGGAACGCGATGTCGATGACGTTGGGGTAGCCCCAGGCGCCGGCGATGAAGTTGCCGTCAGCATCGGTGATGCTGTTCTTGAGGCCGAAGAACTCGAACGGGTTGGCAAAAATGCCCCCGATGTTCTCAGAGCCGTAGGACATCGACCATCCCCACAGAACGTAGATGACGCCGATGACGGCCATGGCCCCGAAGGACATCATCATCATGTTCAGGACGGACTTGGACCGAGACATCCCGCCGTAGAAGAAAGCGAGGCCGGGTGTCATCAGCAAGACCAGAGATGCAGCCATCAGCATCCATGCGGCGTTACCGGAGTTCGCCAACAAATCGTCGGTACTCACTTACTACCTCCTAGTCGCACGTGCCGGGCAGCACGTCGTTAAGGAGAAGAGTGCTGGGCTGGTGTTTCGTCCATGGCGCTGTCGCGTTTCGCAGACGTGAACCAATTGCCCAACTTTGTTGCAAACAGGTTTCGCCAGGGAGTTCTACCGCCCCTGTGCGCCTTTTCGGTAGTTCGCGCTACCAAAAAGGCGCACGGGGGCGTCAGCCCAGGAGGGCGTCGACGAACGCACCCGGCTCGAAGGGCGCCAGGTCGTCGGCACCTTCACCGAGACCGACCAACTTCACCGGCACACCCAGTTCATGCTGAACCTGGAAGACGATTCCGCCCTTGGCGGTTCCGTCCAGCTTGGTCAGTACGACGCCGGTGATGTCCACGACCTCCGCGAACACTCGAGCCTGCGCCAATCCGTTCTGGCCGACCGTCGCATCGAGAACCAGCAGAACGTCGTCGACCGAGGCCTTCTTCTCGATAACCCGCTTGACCTTGCCGAGCTCGTCCATCAGACCGGTCTTGGTGTGCAGACGGCCGGCGGTGTCGATCAGGACCACGTCGACGCCGTCCGCGATGCCCCGTGAGACCGCGTCGAAGGCAATCGCAGCGGGATCGCCACCCTCCTTGCCACGAACAACTTCAGCGCCGACACGCTCAGCCCACGTCTGGAGCTGATCGGCGGCGGCGGCGCGGAACGTGTCCGCGGCACCGAGCACGACGCGACGACCGTCGGCGACGAGCACGCGAGCCAGCTTGCCGGTGGTGGTTGTCTTGCCGGTCCCGTTGACGCCGACGACGAGCAGAACAGCCGGGTGATCATCGTGCGGCAATGCGCGGATGGAGCGGTCCAGTTCGGGACGCAGTTCGGCGATCAACACCTCGCGCAGAAGGGCGCGGGCGGCAGCCTCGGTCCGGACGCTGCGGGCCGCCATCTGCTCACGAAGCTTCGTGACGACCTTTTCCGTGGTCGCGGAGCCGAGGTCTGCGATGAGGAGGGTGTCCTCGACTTCTTCCCACGAGTCCTCGTCCAGATCGCCGCCACCGAGCAGACCCAGCAAGCTCTTGCCGACTGCTGACTGCGAGCGGGAAAGGCGCCCGCGCAGTCGGTCCAGCCGACCCTCGGTCGGGTCGATCTCGTCCAGCACGCGCGGTGCAGGCTCGACTGGCGCGGGAACGACGACGGGCTCGGGAACGACAGGTTCTTCGACAACCGGTTCTGCTACCGGCGCCTCTTCTACTACCGGCTCTTCGACAACCGGCTCCTCGACGGCGGCCGGCTTCTCCGCAACAGGTTCTTCGACAACCGGTTCCGCGACAGTTGGTTCCTCGATAACCGGTTCTTCGACGATCGGTTTTTCGACGACAGGTTCTTCGACGACGGGCGGCTTCTCGGCGACCGGCGGTGTCGGAACCACCGGAGGTGGCGCCGTTGCCGTCGACCCCTGACTGAAGTTGAACCCGCCACCGGCCTTGTAGCCGCCTGACTTGTCCTTCTCGGGGGCGCCGAGCTCCGGCTTCGTCTCGGGCGCCTTCAGCGATACCTGCCCCTTGCGGTAGCGCAGGAATCCGGCAACGAGAACGACGAGTAGTACGGCCGCTACAGCCGCGATGATGATCCAAGCCTGGGTAGTCACCGGCCCATTGTTTCAGGCTCCGACCCGGAAAGTGAGCAGGGCTTACGTCGAGGCCATGTCTTGACCGCGAAGTCGCTGCGAAATCACGGTGGTGATGCCGTCGCCGCGCATGCTGACGCCGTACAACGCATCGGCGATTTCCATCGTCGGTTTCTGGTGAGTGATCACGATCAACTGCGACTTCTCCCGCAATTGTTCGAAGAGTCCGATCAGCCGCCGCAGGTTGGTGTCGTCCAACGCCGCCTCGACTTCGTCCATCACGTAGAACGGGGACGGGCGTGCCCGGAAGATCGCGACCAGCATGGCCACCGCGGTCAACGACTTCTCGCCGCCCGACAGCAACGACAACCGTTTGACCTTCTTACCGGGCGGACGCGCCTCGACTTCGATGCCGGTGGTGAGCATGTCCGAGGGATCGGTGAGGACCAGCCGCCCTTCTCCCCCGGGAAACAATTTCTCGAACACTCCCACGAACTCACGCTCGACGTCGGCATAGGCCTCGGTGAACACCTGCAGAATTCGTGCGTCGACGTCTGCGACCACAGCAAGAAGGTCCTTGCGTGCGGTCTTGACGTCCTCGAGCTGAGTGGAGAGGAAGGTGTACCGCTCCTCGAGAGCTGCGAATTCCTCGAGCGCCAGCGGATTAACCTTGCCGAGGGTGGCGAGGTCCTTCTCGGCCCGCTTGGCGCGCCGTTCCTGAGTCGCGCGGTCGTACGGAAGCGGAGCGGGGGCGGTGACCTGCTCCCCACGCTCCTTGGCCTGCTCGTACTCCTCGATTTCGAGAGCGGTCGGCGGCAGTTCGACCTCGGGCCCGTACTCGGCGATCAGATCGTCGAGGCCGATACCGTACTGATCGAGGATCGACTCCTCGAGTTGTTCGATGCGCAGCGCTGCCTGTGCCTTCGCTACCTCGTCGCGGTGGACGGCGTCGGTGAGCGAAGCGAGTTGTCCGGTCAGTGCTCGGACTGTCTCGCGGACCTGATCCAGCTTGGCCGTGCACTCGGCGCGGGCCCGAGCCAACTCGTCACGGTGGGCAAGAGCCGCGGCGACGACGGTCTCGAGTTCGACCGCCACGCGCTGTCCCGATTCGGCGACGGCAGCTGCGACCTCCGCAGCGTGCGCCCTGGCGCGCAGAGCCCGTTCGGCGCGGATCCGCGCTTCTCGTTCGGCGGCCGCGGCACGGCGAAGCGAATCAGCCTTTCCGCGAACGGATTCCGCACGTTCTTCGGCGGTTCGTACGGCAAGGCGAGCATCCATTTCGACGATGCGCACTTCGGCGAGCGCTGCTGCGGCCATTTCACGATCGGCAGCGGTCGATTCCGCGCCGTGTCCCGGCGCACTGCCGTCGGTTTCGGCGACGCGCAGACGTTCCTCCAGATCCGCGAGCTTTGTCAGCGACTCCCCGCGGCCCTCCTCGGCACGCACTCGCTGGGCGGTCAACCGCTCGGATTCCGCGTGGGCGACTCGTGCTGCCTGCCCCAATCTGCCCAACTGCTCGTAGATGGCGGACATGGCGGCGTCCGACTCGTTGAGCGCTGCCAAAGTTTGCTCCGCGGTCTCGCGTCGAGCGGCCTGTTCGGCCAGAGCGCCGGACAGCGCCGCGTCGAGTTCCTCGGATCGGCTCTCCGTTGCCGCCAGTTCCGCTGCTGACGCGTCGATCGCCGCCTGCACCTCGAGCGTGCTCGGTTGCCGATCCGAGCCACCGATCATCCACCCCGAACCGTGCAGATCGCCAGAACGCGTCACTGCGCGAATTCCCTTGTGGTCAGCAACAACTCGAATCGCGTCATCGAGAGTCTCGACCAGGACGACGCCATCGAGGATGGCGGTCAATCCGGCACGCAACTCGTCAGGGCAGTCGATGACGTCGACGGCCGGACGACTACCCGGCGCGATCTCGGCCTCGCGCTTGATCGCCGGTTCACCGCTCACGATCAGTGATGCACGTCCACCGTCCTGATCGGCCAGTGCTGTGACAGCGGAGCGAGCAGAGTCCAGCGACTGCGCCACGACGGCGTCCGCCGCCGGCCCCATCGCGGCAGCGATCGCGGCCTCGTAGCCGGGTTCGACGTGAATCAATCCGACCAGCGAGGTGATGCCGTCGTCGCCGCGGTGTTCGAGCAGCCAGCCGCCACCGTCCTTGCGCTGCAAACCCATCGACAGTGCCTCGATGCGCGCCCGGAGCGAAGCGATGCGTTGCCCGCTCGTTTTTTCTTCCTCACGAAGCTCTTCGACGCGCGCGTCGATCATCTCGAGAGCCTCGATGGCGCGTTCGTGATTGGTATCGAGGCCGACTTCACCGGCGTCGAGGTCCCCGATGCTTTCTTGCACCGTGTCGAACTCGGCCTGTGCGGCATCGCCACGCAGACGAGCCTCGTCGATCGCCTCGGTCAGCCGAGACACTTCCGCGTCGACGGATTCGACGCGGGTACGCAGAGTGTCGACCTGACCGGAGAGTCGAGCAAGACCTTCACGGCGGTCGGCGACGGCACGAACTTCCGCCATGTGCGCCCGTTCCGCTTCTGCTGCAGCATCTTCGGTGGCTGCGAGCTGGTCCCGAGCAGCTTCCGACGCCGCTCGCGCGATTTCGACGCCTTCGAGGAGTTCGGCCTCCTCGGCAGCAAGACGTTCGGCGCGCGCCTCCATCTCGTCCGGGTCCTGGCCGCGGTTGCCGACGGGTTCGGAGTCGAGATGACGCGCACGCTCGCGGGCGATGCGCACAGTGGCGTTCACGCGTTCGGCAAGCGCGGAAAGCTGGAACCAACTCTGTGCAGCCGCTTCCGATCCCGGAGTCAGACGAGCGAGAGCTTGCTCCTGGCGCCCGAGTTCGAGGTTGGCCTCGTCGAGCGCAGCCGCCACCTGGTTGTGCTGTTCACGGGCCGCTTTCTCGTCCTGCGCCTGGTCGTTCAACTGGTTTCGACGGGTCACCAGATCGTCAGCGGCCAGACGCATCTTTGCATCACGCAGGTCAGCCTGGACCGTCTGTGCTCGCCGAGCAACCTCGGCTTGGCGTCCCAGCGGTTTGAGTTGCCGACGCAGTTCCGCGGTGAGGTCACTGAGGCGAGCGAGATTGGCCTGCATGGAATCGAGTTTGCGCACCGCTTTTTCCTTGCGGCGGCGATGTTTGAGGACTCCCGCGGCTTCTTCGATGAAGGCGCGTCGATCTTCGGGACGGGATTCGAGGATCGCGGCGAGCCGTCCCTGCCCGACGATGACATGCATTTCGCGGCCGATGCCGGAGTCGCTGAGCAGTTCCTGGACGTCCATCAGACGGCAGGACGAGCCGTTGATCTCGTACTCCCCCGCGCCGTCGCGGAACATGCGGCGCGTGATCGACACCTCGGAGTACTCGATCGGGAGCGCCCCGTCGGCGTTGTCGATGGTCAAGGTCACCTCGGCGCGGCCCAGCGGCGCGCGGCCGGAGGTGCCGGCAAAGATGACATCTTCCATCTTGCCGCCGCGCAGGGCCTTGGCGCCCTGCTCGCCCATCACCCAGGTCAACGCATCGACGACGTTGGATTTACCCGAGCCGTTCGGGCCGACCACACAGGTAATTCCCGGCTCGAACCGAAGAGTCGTTGCCGACGCAAAGGATTTGAATCCCTTGAGTGTCAGACTCTTGAGGTGCATGGGGGGAAACTTTACCGCCAAATCGGTCAGCGTTCGACGAACCCTGTCAGGTCGCCCCTTGCGGTGTCCCAGCTGTCGACCACGAGATCCACCGTGCCCGGGGTAGTGCCGGAGCGCAGCAGCTCCACCAATCGCTCGAGCTGCGTGCGTTGGCCTTCCGCCACGACGAGCACTCGACCGTCACGCTGATTGGACGCATATCCGATCAATCCGAGTTCGAGAGCGCGGGCCCTGGTCCACCACCGGAACCCGACGCCTTGAACGTATCCGTGAACCCACGCCGTCAACCGCACGGGCGCTGCCTCAGCCATGACGCTCAGCCCGCCACACGTTCGAGACGGTGAACGTCACCCAGGAAACCGGTGGTGTAGAGCGCGTTGGGATCCCAGCCCGGTCCGGCGCCGAACTTGACCGCGGATGTGAACGGCAGACCCGAGGCGATCTCACACGAAGATCCCGAATCCGGATCGACGCGAACAACTTTGCCGCCGGCATTGAATGCGACGTACAACGCGCCGTCCGGTCCGACGGTCAGATCGTCCGCCATGTTTGCCGGACCGAACCCGGGGAGCGTGATCGTTCGCACCGGCCCGCCCAGATCGTTTGCGTCGAGGATGTGGACGGCGGTGACCATGTCGAAGGTCGTGCTCACGTAGATCGTCGAACCGGAGCGTGCGAGGCCGTCGACGGTGCCGAGGTCTTCACGAACGATCGAACTGCTTCCGTCACTGTTGACGACCGTGAGCCCCGGCCTGGTGAGTGTGCGGGCAGTGAGGAAACGGTTATCGTCCAGCTGCACAAGCCCGTTCGGCATCACCAGACCGTCGGCGATCGTTGTCACCGACCCGTCTGCGACGTCGACCTTGCGGAGGCTGCCGTCGGCGATTCCGAACAGTCCCGAGACAGTCGAGTTGCCCGTGGTGAAGTACACGGATCCCTCACGCGCGACCAGACCGCCAGATCCGGTGACGTCACCGACCAAAGTTGTCCGTGTTCCGTCCGGCGCTACTTTCAGCAGTGCACCCGGCCCGATCAGAGCCGACTGCGACAACACCATCGATCCGTTGCCGTCGAATTCGAGGTTCTCGAGCATTCCGGCACCAGTCGCCACGACGCTCGACGTCCATGTGCCGCAACTACCGGCCGAGCGGTCGGCCGGGACCGAGGCCTGCGCTGGAGCACTCAGCGCCACAACGGAACCCAGTGCGATCGCAGCGACAACGCTGCCGGCGCGGAACATCAGGCTTCCGTGTCGAACGACAGAGTGACCTTGGTTCCGGCCTTGAGCGTGCGCCCGACCGTGCATACCTTGTCCACGGAACGCTCGACGAGAGTGATGAGGCGCTGCTGTGCCTCGGCATCCAACTCGCTGAGATCGAGCTCGAGGACCTCGTCGAGCTGCGGGTAGACCTCGTTTTCACGATCGGCGGCTCCGGACACTCGGACCGTCGCGTCGTAGTTGTCACCGAGCCGGCGCGAGATCGGGAAGTCGGAGCTCATCCCGGTGCATGCGGCCAGTGCAATTTTGAGGAGTTCGCCGGGCGTGAAGACTCCTGGCACCGATTCGGAGCCGATGAGAACCTCTGCGCCGCGCGAACTCTTGCCGGTGTAGAGGCGGGTTCCGGTTCGTTCGACCCAAAGCTCCGTGTGAGCCGGGGCGGTTGCAGTGGTGTCGGGAGTCTGTTCAGCCATGACGCAATCTTGCCACTCCGCCGAACCGAAGGGGTGGGAGACCTAGGCGATTCGCCGTGCCCTCGGGGTCGGCTGGCACCGCGGGCAACTGAACGACGATCGATTCATGAACTTCTCACGCTTGATCGGCGCGCCGCATCGTGGGCACGGGAGGTTTTCCTGCCCGTACGCCGACAGCGACCGGTCGAAGTAGCCCGATTCCCCGTTGACGTTCACGTACAGCGCGTCGAAGGACGTACCGCCCTGATCGAGCGCTTCACCCATCACCGAGTGTGCCGCGGTCAACAGTTCTCGAAGTTTGGGCCTGGTAAGCGTTTCGGCGATTCGGTTGCCGTGAATCTTGGCGCGCCACAATGATTCGTCGGCGTAGATGTTTCCGATTCCGGAGACCACCGTCTGGTCGAGAATCGCGCGCTTGATCTCGGTGTGCTTGCCCCGCAGGACTTTCACGACGGATTCGAGATCGAACGCCGCATCCATGGGATCGCGAGCGATGTGCGCCACCGACTCGGGCAGCATCGTTCCGTCGACCTCGACGAGGGGTGAAATCGACCAGCCACCGAAGGTCCGCTGATCGACGAATCGAAGATCGGCCCCGGAATCGAGGGCCAACCGAATGCGTAGGTGCTTTTCCCAGTCGACTGTCGGGGGTTGGACCAGCATCTGTCCGCTCATCCCGAGATGAACCACCAGTCCGACACCGGCAGGCTCGAGAACCAGCCACAGGTACTTGCCGCGACGCTCTGCCGAAGCGATGGTCTGCCCGGTGAGTTGGCCGATCAAGTCCTCGGAACCGAGAATGTGGCGCCTGATCGCGCGGGGATGGAGTACCTCGACGGCCTCGATCGCCGCACCTACAGCATGAGACTGTAGGCCGCGGCGAACGACTTCGACTTCGGGAAGCTCAGGCAAGAGTGAACTCAGCCGGCAAGATCAGGCGTGTCGTCAGCAGCGACTGCGGTAGCAGCGGCATTCTCCGACATCGTCTTCCATGCCGAACTTGCTGCCTTCTGCTCGGCTTCCTTCTTGGAACGACCGACACCGACACCCAAGGGTTTGCCACTGATGAGAACGGTGGCCGTGAATTCCTTGTCGTGATCGGGTCCGGTGGCGGTGATCTCGTAAACGGGAACTCCGGCACCGTGTTCTGCGGTCAGTTCCTGCAGACTCGTCTTCCAATCCAGACCCGCGCCCAGAAGCGGTGCGCGAGTGAGGAGATCGTCGAACAGATCGAGGACGACGCGTCGCGCAGTCTCGATGCCGTGCTGCAGGTGGATGGCGCCGAGAATCGACTCCATACCGTCGGCGAGAATGGACGGCTTGTCACGGCCGCCCGTCATTTCCTCGCCCTTACCCAGCAGCAGGTGTGCTCCGAGTCCACCTTCACCCAGAGTCCTGGCAACCTCGGCGAGTGCATGCATGTTGACCACGCTGGCACGGATCTTCGCCAGATCACCTTCGGATTTGTCCGGGTGGGACAGGTAGAGATTTTCGGTCACCGTGACGCCGAGAACGGAATCCCCGAGGAACTCGAGGCGCTCGTTCGTGGGCAGTCCGCCGTTCTCGTACGCGTACGAGCGGTGCGTGAGAGCCAGGGTCAGAAGACCGGGCTCTATATCTACGCCGACAGCGGCGAGGAGCTTGTCGTGATTGCCCTCGCCGCCGGCGGCTGAAACTGTATTTTCGCTCGTCATAGTCTTTCTCCGGGGAGAACTAGACAGCAGCGGTTACCTGGCGGCCCTTGTAAGTACCGCATGACGGGCATGCGATGTGGGGAAGGGTCTGCTCGCCACAGCCACGGTTGGGGCAGGTAACGAGGGTGGGCACAGTGGTCTTCCACTGGCTACGACGCGACCGCGTGTTGGATCGCGACATTTTGCGCTTGGGGACAGCCACTTCTACTTCTCCTCGGCTTCGGTGATCACAAGATTTTCGCTGGTGTTTGATTCCACGCCAAATTTGGCCGCGAGACCAGCCCAGCGAGGATCAAGTATGTCATGCCCATGCCCAGATTCCGCAATCGCCAGGCGAATGCCACATTCTGAGCACAATCCCAGGCAATCGTCACTGCACAGAGGCTGGAGCGGAAGCGCCAGCCCGACTGCATCGACGATGACTGGTTCGAGGTCGATTTCGTCGTCTTCGACCGCGTAGACCTCTCCCTCTTCCGTCGTCTCCTCGGTGGTGCTGTCCGGGTAAGCGAACAACTCCGTGAGATAGATGTCCACGGTGTCGGTGAAAGGTTCAAGGCACCGCGAGCATTCACCCTTGGTGGGTGCGTGCACGTTTCCGGTGACGAGAACGCCTTCGGACACTGCTTCGAGACGAAGATCGAGATCTATGTCCGCGCCCGCTTCGATCGCGATCAGATCGAGACCGATACGGTTCGGGGACTGAATTGTTCTCTCGACGGTACGCATCGACCCTGGACGACGACCGAGCTTGACCGTGTCCAGCAAAAATCCCGCATCACTTGACTGATGCGACGAACTACGACGATGCGTTGACAAAGAGAACTCACCTAACTGTTGAAACTGGTATGGGCAACCACTCCACAATACGGCAGCTACAAGGCAAATCCCAATTCGATCCACGAAAAAGTGGGCCGCCCCATATCGGACGACCCACCCTCGACTGACTTGTCTGCTCTATCGGCGCCGCTCGGAACGACGATCGTCGTCCTGGTAATCGGGAACTCCCGAACCCGTTCGAAGCTGTTGACGACCACGCCCGACCGACCGAACGGTCCCGGTGAGGAACTCTTCGAACTCGGCCAACTTGGTGTCCACGTACAGGTCACACTCCGAACGCATCCTGTCGGACTCGGCATGAGCGGCGTCGATCACTCGCGCGGATTCCGCGTGAGCGGACTGGACAACCTCGGTCTGCGACACCAGACGAGCCTGCTCCGCCGTTCCCTCCGCCACCGAATGTTCGTACGAGGCCTGGCCGGACTCGATCATCCGATCGGCCTCGGCACGCGCCCGTCCGGTGACGGCCTCGTACTCACGACGGCCGTCGGTGACGGTCCGTTCCGCTTCTGCTTCGGCGTCCTCGACCAACTGATCGGCGTGCGCACGCGCTTCGGCAACCATGCGATCGGCCTGAGCCTTGGCATCGGACAGAATCCGGTCGGCGTCGTCGCGTGCGTTCTCCACAGTCGACGTTGCCTCGGCATTGGCGCTGCTGACCGTCTTCTCGGCGTTTGCTCGCGCGTCACCGACCAATTTGTCGCGATGATCGAGGACGTCCTGAGCGTCGTCCAGCTCGCTCGGAATTGCGTCCCGGACGTCGTCGAGTAGCTCGAGTACGTCACCGCGAGGCACAACACACCCTGCGGTCATGGGAACACCGCGCGCCTCTTCGACAATTGCGACCAGTTCGTCCAGTGCCTCGAATACGCGGTACACAAGCAACCCCAATCTCTACCGGCCGAAATCGGCCCACATCGTCACCGGTCCACTCGGACCTGTGCCCGTTCCTGTCCAAGTTTGCCGGAAGAACGGCCAACGGGGTGTCGTCGTGGTCGGTGTGTCGGGGATCAGCTGTTTTCGGCTGCTCGCTCGGCGATACGTGCGAGTAGCCGAGAATGCACTTTGGCCGGCAACATGTCGGAGACGTCGCCGCCGAAAGTCGCGACTTCCTTCACCAGAGAACTCGACAGGTAGCTGTACGTCGGATTCGTGGCGACGAACAGTGTGTCGACGCCCGTGAGCTTCTGATTCATCTGAGCCATCTGCAGCTCGTAATCGAAGTCGTTCGCGCCGCGCAGACCCTTGACGATCGCGCTGAGGCCTTCTTGTTTCGCGTAGTCGACCAACAATCCGTGCCACGACGTGACGCGAACGTTGGGCAGGTGACTCGTCGCGTCTTCGAGCATCTCGATCCGCTCGTCGATCGTGAACATGCCACGCTTGCTCTTGTTGATCAGCACGGTGACCACGACCTCGTCGAATTGCGCAGCAACTCTTCCGATTACGTCGAGGTGACCGTTGGTCACAGGGTCGAAGGATCCGGGGCAGACGGCGCCAGTCATGAGTCCAGACCGTAGCAGGTGGCCAGCTCGATGCGGGCTTCACCGTAGTTCTTGGCCTTGATCGGCTCGTAGCCCTGAGGCCACACGGTCTCCGGCGAGCGCGACGATCGTTCGAGTACCACGATCGTGCCCTCCCCCACCCATTTGTTGGCCTGCAGATCGGTGAGCATGGACACGACGGCCTCGTCGGTCACCGCATACGGTGGGTCCGCGATCACGATGTCGTATTCACGCGCGCTCGGACCCGAGACCACGGCCGCAACCGGAGCGGCGCGAACCGTCGCCCCAGGCAACGCGACAGTGCCGATGTTCGCCTTGATGACGGCAGCAGCCTTGGCATCCGATTCCACGAGAACAACGTGCTCGGCTCCCCGCGAGAGCGCCTCGAGGCCGAGAGCACCCGAACCCGCAAAGAGGTCGAGAACCGCGCACCCTTCGAGATCGATGCGCGCTTCGAGAGCACTGAACAGCGCCTCACGAACCCGATCCGACGTCGGACGGGTGCCGCTCGGCGGGACTCGCAGGCGTCGACCGCCCGCGAGTCCCGAGATGATGCGTGTCACTCTGCGGCGCTCTCCCCCGTCGAGACGACTACCAGCAGGTCTCCGCCCTCGACCTGTTGGACGGCGCTGATCGCGATCCGAGAGACGACGCCGGCGCGCGGCGAGGTGATCGCCGCTTCCATCTTCATTGCTTCGATCGTGGCCACGGTGTCGCCGGCCTCGATCTTCTGGCCTTCCTTCACCGCGAGCGTCACGACGCCCGCGAACGGTGCAGCCACGTGGCCCGGGTTGTTCTTGTCGGCCTTCTCCGCCACCGGTACGTCACTGGCAATGGAGCGATCGCGGATCGAGACCGGGCGCAATTGACCGTTCAGGATGCACATGACAGTGCGGTAGCCGCGCTCGTCGGGCTCGGAGATCGCTTCGAGACCGATGATCAGCTCAACGCCGGGAGCCAACTCGACGCGGTGTTCGTCGCCGCGCCGCAAACCGTAGAAGAACTGGTTCGCCGAAAGCCGCGACGTGTCACCGTACTTCTCGCGGTGTTCGAGGAATTCCTTTGTCGGGCCGGGGAACAGCAGACGATTCAGCGTCGCCTGACGGTCCTTCGACGAGCCCTCGAGCAGCACCTCGTCCTCAGCGGACAACGTCGCTTCGGGCTTGGCCTGGCCACGTCCTTCGAGTGCCTTGCTGCGGAACGGTTCCGGCCAACCACCGGGAGGCGTACCGAGTTCACCGCGCAGGAAGCCCACCACGGAGTCGGGAATGTCGAACTTCGCCGGATCTGCGGCAAACTCCTCCGAAGGCACGCCGGCGCCGACAAGGTGGAGGGCGAGGTCGCCGACGACCTTCGACGACGGCGTCACCTTCACGAGATGCCCGAGCATGCGGTCCGCGTCGGCGTACTTGGCTTCGACCTCTTCGAACCGGTCGCCGAGACCGAGAGCAACGGCCTGGGTCCGGAGATTGGAGAGCTGGCCGCCCGGAATCTCGTGCGTGTACACACGTCCCGTCGGCGCCGGCAGTCCGGATTCGAACGGCGCGTACACCTTTCGCAGCGCCTCCCAGTACGGTTCGAGGTCGCACACGTTCTGCAGGTTCAGTCCGGTGTCGAACTCGGAGTGCGCGGCAGCGGCGACGATGGCCGAGAGCGCAGGCTGACTGGTGGTTCCGGCCAGTGCCGCCGAAGCACCGTCGACTGCGTCGGCGCCCGCCTGCCACGCGGCGAAATACGTGGCCAACTGTCCACCGGGGGTGTCATGCGTGTGGACGTGAACCGGAAGATCGAAGTTGCTGCGTAGCGCCGTCACGAGCTTGGTGGCCGCCGGAGCGCGCAGCAGGCCCGCCATGTCCTTGATCGCGAGCACATGAGCGCCCGCATCGACGATCTCTTCTGCCAACTTCAGGTAGTAGTCGAGCGTGTACAGCGTTTCGTTCGGATCCGACAGATCGCCGGTGTAGCTCAACGCCACCTCGGCGAGAGCCGTTCCGGTCTCACGCACCGCGTCGATGGCAGGGCGCATCTGGTCGACGTTGTTGAGCGCGTCGAAGATTCGGAAGATGTCGATGCCGGTGTCGGTGGCTTCCTGAACGAATGCGCGCGTGACCTTTTCGGGATACGGCGTGTAGCCCACCGTGTTTCGACCGCGAAGAAGCATCTGGAGGCAGATGTTGGGAATCGCCTCACGCAGTGCGGCAAGCCGGTACCACGGATCCTCGTGCAGGAAGCGAAGTCCCACATCGTAGGTCGCGCCGCCCCAGGCTTCGATCGAGAGCAGTTCCGGCGTCAACCGCGCAACGTGCCCGGCAACTCCGAGCAGTCCGCTGGTTCGAACTCGCGTGGCCAACAACGACTGGTGCGCGTCACGGAAGGTGGTGTCGGTGACGCCGACGGCCTTCTGCTCACGCAGTGCCTTCGCGAAACCTTCGGGTCCGAGTTCGAGCAGGCGCTGACGGCTACCGGCAGGAGGAGGCGTCGAAAGATCGATCTTGGGCAGCTTGTCCTGCGGGTACACCGCCGAGGGCCGCTCACCGTGAGGCTTGTTGACCGTCACATCCGCGAGGTAGGTCAGGATCTTCGTGCCGCGGTCTGCCGAAGAACGCAGAGTCAGCAACTGAGGACGTTCCTCGATGAAGGAGGTCGTCACACGTCCGGCCCGGAAGTCCGGGTCGTCGAGAACCGCCTGCAGGAACGGAATGTTGGTCGAGACACCACGAATGCGGAACTCGGTGACCGCGCGGCGAGCTCGCGCCACAGCGGCTTCGAGGTCGCGACCGCGACAAGTGAGTTTGACCAGCATGGAATCGAAGTACGCTCCGACCTCGGCGCCGAGTGTGGCGCCACCGTCCAAGCGGATACCGGCTCCGCCCGGGGTGCGGTACGCGGTGATACGGCCGGTGTCCGGGCGGAATCCGTTTGCCGGATCCTCGGTCGTGATGCGGCACTGCAGCGCCGCGCCGCGAAGCTTGATCGTCTCCTGTGACAGACCAAGTTCTGCAAGCGTCGAACCGGACGCGATCTTGAGCTGCGACTGGACCAGGTCCACGTCCGTCACTTCTTCGGTGACGGTGTGCTCGACCTGAATTCGCGGGTTCATCTCGATGAAGACGTGGTTGCCGCGCTTGTCGAGAAGGAACTCGACGGTGCCCGCGCACGTGTATCCGATCTCCTTCGCGAAGGCGACGGCGTCGGCACAGATCTTGGCGCGCAACTCTTCCGAGAGATTGGGCGCCGGAGCGAGCTCGATCACCTTCTGGTGGCGACGTTGCAGCGAGCAGTCACGCTCGAAGAGGTGGATGACGTTGCCCTGCTCGTCGGCGAGGATCTGCACTTCGATGTGCCGCGGGTCGATGACGGCCTGCTCGAGGAAGACCGTCGAATCGCCGAAGGCCGATTCCGCTTCGCGCGCTGCGGCTTCGATCGATTCCTTGAGCTGTGAGCGCTCCGCAACACGGCGCATTCCGCGCCCACCGCCGCCTGCGACAGCCTTGACGAAGAGCGGGAAGTTCATGTCCTCGGCGGCTGCGAGCAACTCGTCGATGTCCGCTGACGGCTCCGAAGACGCGAGCACCGGGAGACCGGCGGCCTTTGCCGCTGCGATGGCCCGAGCCTTGTTTCCGGTCAACTCGAGGATCTCGGCGGACGGGCCGACGAACTTGATGCCTGCCTCGGCACACGCCGCCGACAAGTCCGGGTTCTCGGAGAGGAAGCCGTAACCGGGGTAGATGGCGTCGGCTCCGGCGCTCTTGGCGGCGGCGACGATTTCCTCGACCGAGAGATACGCGCGAACGGGGTGACCCTTCTCCCCGATCTGGTAGCTCTCGTCTGCCTTGAGACGGTGGATCGAATTCCGATCCTCGTACGGGAACACCGCGACGGTTCCGGCACCTAGTTCGTAGGCGGCGCGGAAGGCACGGATCGCAATTTCGCCGCGGTTCGCGACGAGCACTTTGGAGAACATTCGAGAAAACTACCCCGATTTCATCTTGCGTCTACATGCGGAGTCTCATATTTCGGACTGAATCGAGAAACCAACCCGGCGGTCCTCGTGCTATTCGATTTCAGCTTGTCGTCATACCCTTCACGACTTCTCGAGGTACTCGATCCGGTCGGAGTCCAGGGCAGCGGTCACCATGGAAGCGAGGGCGGGATGACCGTCGAGCGACGGATCGGAGTCGACGATTCCCTGAGCGAACTCCCTGGCGGACTCGAGGATGTCTCCATGGGCCATGAGGGAAAGCAGCCGCAGATTCGAGGTTGTGCCCGACTGCGCCGCACCGAGGATGTCTCCTTCACGTCTGGTCGCGAGGTCGAGTTGAGCCAGTTCGAACCCGTCGTTGGTCGCTGCCACCGCCGAGAGCCGCTCGTACGCCGGCCCCCCGGGATTGCTTCCGGTGACGAGGATGCACAGTCCCTGGTGTTTCCCTCGACCGACGCGGCCACGCAACTGATGGAGCTGACTGACGCCGAACCGCTCGGCGTCGACGATCACCATCACCGTCGCGTTCGGAACGTCGACACCGACTTCGACAACGGTCGTACAGACGAGGACGTCGATGTCACCGACGTTGAACGCGCTCATCACCACGTCCTTTTCGTCGGAAGGCAGTCGACCGTGCAGCAACCCGACTCGCAGATCGGCCAGCGGACCACTCGACAGCTCTTCGAAGACGTCGACCGCCGACTTGGTCTCGGGCTGCTTCTCCTCGGTGAACTGATCTTCGCCTGCACCCTGCTCGCCGTCACCGATCCGCGAGCACACGACATACGCCTGACGGCCGTCGGCGACGTCCTCACGGATTCGTTCCCATGCGCGATCGACCCACTGCGGCTTCTGCTTCGCGGGCACGACACTGCTCTTGATAGGGGTTCGCCCACGTGGAAGCTCTCGCAGGGTCGAGACCTCGAGGTCGCCGAGCACGGTCATGGCGATGGTTCGCGGAATCGGCGTTGCCGTCATCACCAGCAGATGCGGACTCAGTCCTTCACGGGCACGTGATCGCAACTGATCACGTTGCTCGACGCCGAAGCGGTGTTGCTCGTCGACGACAACCATGCCGAGGTTGAAGAACTCGACGTTGTCCTGAATGAGCGCATGGGTACCGATGACGATCCCGGCGTCGCCGGTCACGGCTTCGAGCAGCGCTGCGCGCTTCGCAGCGACAGGCAGTGAGCCGGTAAGAAGGGCGATACGGGTGGAATGTTCGGCAGAACCGAGTTCACCACCTGCAGCCAGCGAGCCCATCATCTTGCGCAGTGATCGCGCGTGCTGATTTGCCAGGACCTCGGTGGGTGCGAGCAACGCGCACTGATAACCCGCATCGACGACCTGCAGCATCGCGCGCAGAGCCACGATCGTCTTGCCTGACCCGACCTCGCCCTGAAGAAGGCGGCTCATCGGGTGTGGGCGGGCAAGGTCGGTGGAGATCTCCTCCGCGACTGCTTGCTGTCCCTCCGTCAGAGTGAACGGGAGCATCTCCTCGAACTGGTCCGCGATCCCGCCGGCGACCGGAGCGCAGGCCGGAGCCACACGCTCGGAATTGTCGTGACGACGCATCGCGAGGACCAACTGCAGAGACAGCGCCTCGTCGAAACGCAGACGATCCTGTGCTCGTTCGATGTCTTCCTTGGTATCTGGCAGGTGAACGGTGCGCAGCGCCTCGTCCAAACCGATGAATCCGTGCTCGGCCCGAGTCTCGGCGGGCAACGGCTCCTCGATCGGATCGAGTTGGTCGAGCACTTGCCGCACGCACCGCATGATGGTCCAGCTCTCGACCTCGCGGGTCGCCGGGTACAGCGGGATCAACGCGCGGTCGAAGACGGACAGATCGAGTTCGGCGCCGGGATCCTGATTTGCGCGAGCCAGGCCCGCAAGGTCACCGGCTCCCTTGATGGATGCAAGCGGAACTACCGAATCCTCTTCGCCGACACGAGGTTCCGGGAGAATCAGGTAGCTCGGATGAGTGAGAGACCACTTGCCGCGGAAGTACTTCACCGTCCCGGAGAACATCGCCCGAACGCCGGGCTTGATGACGTGCCGCACCTTCTGCGGGTTGAAGAACGTGACGTCGACGGTCTGCGAATCAGTCGCCAGCGATACTCGCAACATCTGCCCCGGACGGTTCTTCATCTTCACGACGGCGGCCGACGCCACCCGCGCGATGATGGTGATGTGCTCACCCTCGGGCGGCTCCTTCTCGGCGAGTTCCTTGCCTGCCGACGCGTACCGGTGTGGGTAGTGACGCAGCAGGTCCTCGACGGTGCGGATCTCGAATGCCTCGTCGAGCGCGTCCGCGGTCTTCTTTCCCAGCAGCCGATCGAGTGGGTCGGCGAGCGTCGCCATCAGTTCCTCCAGCACAGTGTCGCGGTAAGCACATGTGTTCGTATATCAGCAGTCACCGACAGACCAGGTTCGATCACTCCACACCCAACTGGAACAGGTCACCCGGCTGATCACCCTGATAGACGAGCACGTCGACGCCCGGGTGGTGCGCGACGACGTGCGCCTCGAGCTGCCCGGCCAGGTCGTCCGGCGCGTCGGCGCCCATGAGTAGGGTCACGAGTTCGCCGCCGGATCCGAGCGCGAGGTCGACCAGTCGCGCACTCGACTCCGCGACGTCGGGACCGATGAGCACCACCTCGTGCCCCATCAGACCGATCGCGTCACCCGGATCACATGTCCCGACGTAGGTCAGCGAACGCTCGACCGCGATCCGCAACGATCCCCAGCGCGTGGCGGCCGCCGCCTCGGACATCGTGAAGCCGTCGTCGGCGACGTTGCGCTGAGGGTCGTGAACGGCAAGTGCTGCCAAGCCCTGGACCATCGACGACGTCGACAGCAGCAGAACCTGGTGAAGCGGATCGCGTGCAGCGGCACTGACTGCGACGAGTTCCTGCGCGGTCAAAGCTCCGTTCGGAAGCACCAGAACTTCGCTGCGTTCCATCTGACGAATGCGGCCGAGCAGTTGTGCGCGTGTCACCGGCGCATCGTCGCACCGAAGAACCGTCGCACCCTCACTCTCGAACAACGCCGCCGCGCTGTCACCGGCAACGACGGCCAGTACGCCGCGCGCGCCGGCCCCGGGGAATCGCCTCTCCGCCCGTGCCACCAACTGGTCGCGTTCGTCGACGAGAAAACTGCTGATGCGAATACCGTGCACCTTCCCGGCCTCGAGGCCGGCTTCCACGGCTGCACCGGCATCGCAGCAATGCACGTGCACCGACCAGCCGCCGAAACCGTCGCTGACGATGACCGTCGAATCTCCGAGGACGGACAGCCGCGTGCGCAGCGCCGTCATGCGATCGTCGTCGGAGTCGTCGACGAGGTACATGACCTCGAAATCCTGTTCCGAGTGATCACCACATTCGATCGGGCTCTTGTGAGCCCAATCGTGATCGAATGCGCTGACGTCGACAACTGCGCTCGACCTCGGGTCCGGCGTCCCCAGATCTTCGCGAACCTGCGGCTTCCCGGTCAGCACCTCGACAAAGGCGTCGAGGATCAGAACCAGACCGAATCCCCCGGCATCGACCACCCCGGCGGACGCGAGAACGTCCAGTTGCTCCGGCGTCTTGTTCAGTGCGACCGCAGCGGCATCGGCAGCGGCGGCAACCACGGATGCAAGATCCTCGCCGCTCGGTGTCCTGGTGTCGACGCACTCCTGCGCTGCTTCTCCCGATGCACGCAATACCGTGACGATGGTGCCTTCCACCAGATCGGAGACAGCCCGAGAGGCCAGCGTCGTCGCCGTGGTCAGCGAGTTCGCGAAGCTACGGCCGTCGATGTGCTCACCTTGAACGCTCT
Organism: Rhodococcus sp. MPR-R1B; assembly: GCF_058793255.1. Lineage (NCBI taxonomy): Bacteria > Bacillati > Actinomycetota > Actinomycetes > Mycobacteriales > Nocardiaceae > Rhodococcus > Rhodococcus sp. MPR-R1B. The sequence goes on along the minus strand of NZ_JBXAFO010000034.1, from coordinate 12,401 downwards.
CGGCGATGCCCCTGATCACCTGGGAGAGGATCACTCCGGAATTACCGCGAGCACCGGACACGGCGCCCCGAGCCAGAGCGTTGGCGACGCGGCCCGCACTGCGGACGTCGTCCTCGATCGTCTCGGCGGAATCGAGTGCAGCCCGCATCGTGAACAGCAGATTGGTGCCGGTATCCGAATCAGGGATGGGAAAGACGTTGAGGCTGTTGATCTCACCGCGACGTTTCTGGAGGCTGTCGACCGCCCGGCGGGCCCAGCGCCGCAGCAGATGTCCGTCCGCGACGGATTCCGCTTCCTCGGCGACGCGTTGCACTTCCCCCACTGACGGTTCCCCTCGACGATGGAAAGACTGACGATGAAAAAGAGATCGGTGATCGGTGCAGTCGAGGGTAGTCCGACGCTTCTGCGCAACCGTCATTACCGGGCGGTTTGGCCATTCGGGCCGGAAGCGGTTACTCTTACACGGTTGCCTCGAACGGGCTACACGAAATAATGCTGCACTTTGTTTGTTGCTGATTGACTGTTTTCACGTTCGACTGCACAGTGAGCGGTCAAGGATCGGTTCGAAGTCGAGTATATTCGGATTGTAATTCTGGCTGCCCTACCGTGTAGGGTAACCACTTCAATATTCATTTCTAACAAGGAGTTCGCGACTATGGCTGCCGTCTGCGACGTATGCGCCAAGGGGCCCGGCTTCGGTAAGTCGGTCTCGCACTCGCACCGGCGTACCAATCGTCGCTGGAACCCGAACATTCAGTCTGTTCGTACCGAGGTTGCCCCGGGTAACACCCGTAAGGTCAACGTGTGCACCTCCTGCCTGAAGGCAGGCAAGGTCGCTCGGGGCTGATTGCCCGAGCACAAACTATTGCAGGCTCTGCCCCCGTCACTTCGGTGACGGGGGCAGAGCTGTATCTATGTGGCTGTATCTATGTGGCTGTATCTATGTGTCCCCGTGTTTCGTATGGCTGTCGGACACCCGTAATGTGCGTTGAGTGACTTCCATCGATGACCTGAGCAAAGTGACCCTCGACGAGGGCGTACTCCGCATCACCATTTCCACCGCCGCCAACGGCACCTCCCTCGACGACGAAGGACTGGTTCAGGGCGCGCAGGCGCTCGAGACAGTCGGAAACGACATCGGGAGCATCCTTCTGGTCGGCGAAGGCGCAAACTTCTGTGCCGGCGGCAACGTCCGTGCGTTCGCCGCAGCCCCTGACCGCGGCGAGTACGTCGCCGAGGTTGCCCGCGTCTTCCACGTGTTCGTTCGCGCGCTCGACGCTGCGACCGCTCCAGTGGTGGCCGGGGTCCACGGATGGGCTGCCGGCGCCGGAATGAGCCTGGTCTGCCTCGCCGACGTCGCAATCGGCGGCACCGGCACCAAGCTTCGCCCCGCGTACCCCTCCATCGGTTTCACCCCGGACGGCGGAATGTCGTGGACGCTTCCACGCATCGTCGGCGTGGCACGCGCTCGCGAGATTCTTCTCAACGATTCGGTGATCGGTGGCGACGAAGCCGTCCGCCTGGGGATCCTCACCCGACTCGTCGGTGACGACGAGGTCCAAGAAGAGGCAGCTCGCCTCGCCCGCGCTCTGGCCAACGGACCGAGTACGTCGTACTCGGGAATCAAAGCACTGCTGCGTTCGTCGCGGACGAACTCGCTCGCCGAGCAACTCGACGCCGAAGCCGCGTCCATCGCCATCGCAGCGAACAGCCCGATCGGACGCGAGGGCGTCGACGCGTTCGTCGACAAGCGTCGGCCCGATTTCACTTCCGCAAAGCAGGCCTAGTCAGCTGGCATGCCGAATGTCGTGTCACGACGTTCGGCATGCCGGGTGAGTGCAGACGTTGATCGATCAGCCCAGATTCCAGTCCACCGGGTCAGCTCCGAGTCCGGTCAAGAGTTCGTTCGCACGACTGAACGGGCGCGAACCGAAGAACCCGCGCGAAGCCGAAAGCGGTGACGGGTGCGCTGATTCGATGATCGGTGTGTCGCCCAGCATCGGCGCGAGAGTGGCCGCGTCACGACCCCACAAGATCGCCACCATCGGTGACGACCGCGCCACCAAAGCGCGGATAGCCTGCTCGGTCACCGGCTCCCAGCCCTTCTTACGATGAGAAGCGGCTTGACCCGGCTGCACAGTGAGTACGCGATTGAGAAGCAGCACACCTTGTTTCGACCACGGCGTCAGATCGCCGTTCGGCGGTATCGGCAACCCGAGATCCTGGTGATACTCCTTGTAGATATTACCGAGACTTCGCGGAACCGGCCGCACGTCCGGGGCAACCGAAAAGCTCAACCCGACAGCATGACCGGGCGTCGGATAGGGGTCTTGACCGACGATGAGCACCCGAACGTCGTCGAACGGATTCGTGAATGCACGCAAGACGTTCTCTCCCGCAGGCAGATACTCCCGTCCCGCAGCGATCTCTTCGCGCAAGAACTTACCCATCGCGGAGATCTGCTCCGAGACCGGTTCGAGTGCCCGCGCCCACCCTGGATCGACGATCTCTGCAAGCGGCGCCATCAGTCGAGCCTGCGCAACGCGTCGCGGTAGTACGCCGCATTGGCTGCGTACATCTTGACGTTTCCGTCGAGGTGGCCGAGCGGAACTTCGTATCCCGCACGGACCTTGGCGGGCACACCGAGTGCCATGCTGCGCGGGGGAACCTGCATCTTGTTGGCCACCACCGCACCAGCGGCGACGATCGACCCCGTCCCGATCACCGTTCCGTTGAGAACAACTGACCCCGACGCGATCAGGCAATGGTCCTCGATGGTCGATCCCTCGATGTGCGCGTTGTGGCCCACGACGCAACCGGAACCGATGACAGTCGCGTCGATGGCGGTGCAATGGATGACGGTTCCGTCCTGGATGTTCGATCCGATTCCCACCGAAATGGTTCCGTAGTCACCACGCAATACCGCTTGCGGCCAGATCGAGGTACCCGCTGCGAGAGTCACGGCGCCGATCACCACCGCGTCCGGGTGGACGTATGCGTCCGGATGAATGTCCGGAACTCTGTCTCCAAGTGCGTATACAGCCATGAAAGCAACCTATACCGCGGTGGTACCGGTGGTCGAAAAGCTGTGCCAGCCCCCGCCGCTCTCGCGAAGCGAACCGTCGACGCTCACGCCCGAACCGGCGGCAACCTCACCGATCACGATCCAACCCGACGGAATCTCGACCTCAGGCCCGAAAGTTGCTGCGAATCCGTGATCTTCACCACCGGAGAGGATCCAGTCCAGCGGATCGACGTCGAGCGCCTCGGCCGCCGATGCGACATCGGGTGAGGTCGGAACCGCAGCCGAGAAGATGTCGAACCGCGCGTGCGAGGCCTCTGCGAGATGTCGAAGATCCGCGATCAATCCGTCGGACACGTCCGTCATGGAATGTGCTGATTCTGCGGCGTCCCATGCCGATTGATACGGAGGATTCGGAACGCGATGGGAGGCAAGCAAATCTGGAAAGTTTGCGGGCTTGTCGAGCAGTACGGCTTCGTCGAGCAGTAGTGCCAACCCTGCTGCCGAGCAACCGAACAACCCGGCGACCGCGATCTTGTCACCGATCTTTGCTCCCGAACGCAGAACTGCCGCACGGCCACCGAGATCGCCGAGCACGGTCACCGACACCACGATCACCGGTGACTGGACCAGGTCACCGCCGACCACACCGGCACCCAGATCGGTTGCCGCGTCCCAGATTCCCGCGGAGATTGCGTCGACCACGTCGACGGGTGTCGAAGGCGGGCACCCCAGAGACACCGTGAAGGCCGTCGGCCGCGCTCCCATCGAGACCACATCAGCAGCGTTCTGTGCCACTGCCTTCCGGCCGATGTCGCGTGGTGAAGACCAATCCATTCGGAAATGTCGACCTTCGACCAACATGTCGGACGAGACAACCACACGGCCGTCTCCGGAAGTCACGATGGCGGCATCGTCACCCGGCCCCAATTCAGTGGTGACCGGTTGGATTCGGCCGAGAAGAGATCGCGCGATCACGTCGAACTCCCCCACCTGCTCGACAGTGGGCTCCGACCCGAACTCCGATGATGCAGTGAACTCCGATGATGCGATGAGTCTCTCCAATGCCGACGCAATTCGCTCGTAAGCGGCCTGCGGTACCTTCTAGCTGTGGTCGTGAATGCTTCTGCAAGCTCACGCGTGTGTCGGCAATCCTACCGATTCACCGACATGCTCTCAGAAGTGACAAGACCGCTGATCGACTGGACCAGGACCCGAGCGAAGAACTGAGCATGGCAGAAAACACCTCCACCGCAGACAACGCCGACATCGACCCCGACGGCGACGACGATCCGTCAGAGCGCCGCAGTCCGGCGCTGATCGCCACCGCCATCGCACTCCCGGTAGCCCTGATCGTCGGAGTAGTGATCGCGGCCGTCGTCGCGGGAAACAACGCTGAACTCTCGCCGGTTGCATTGGGACCCGTGCCGGCACCGGCAGCGGAGTCGCCGGCCTGCGTTTCCCTTCTCGGCGCGCTCCCCGACAAGATCGACGACTTCACGAAAGCCGAATTGGTAGAACCTGCTCCGGCCGGTGCGGCAGCGTGGCAGCGCAGCGAAGGAGAGCCGATCGTCTTGCGCTGCGGACTCGACCGTCCGTCCGAGTTCGACCAGGCTGCAGCACTACAGGTCGTGAACGGTGTCCAGTGGTTCCAGGTCTCGGGAACCGACATCGGTTTGGCGGCGAGCACTTGGTTTGCCGTAGACCGCGGTGAATACATCGGTATCACGATCCCCGACGGGACCGGTCCGACGCCGATTCAGGAAATCTCCGACACCATCACGGCGACTCTCGAACAGAAGCCTCTCGACCCGGCGCCGGTCGCGGTTCCCTGATCAGCGAAGGCCGGTGCCGCGAGCGACGGCGGTGTCGACCAGAGTCGAAATCAAAGTGCGGTAATCGATTCCGGTGGCGTTCCACATCTTCGGGTACATCGAGATGGAAGTGAACCCGGGCATCGTGTTGATCTCGTTGATCACCGGGCCGTCAGCCGTGACGAAGAAATCGACCCGCGAGAGTCCCTGGCAATCGAGTGCCTTGAACGCGCGGACAGCAAGCTCTCGAATCTGGTCGCTCACCGACTCGTCGAGTTTCGCGGGGATGTCGAATTCACAGACGTCGTCGAGGTACTTGGTGTCGAAGTCGTAGAACGCGTCCGAATCGGCGTCGGAATCCGGCATCCGGATCTCGGCGACCACACTCGCCTTGACGTCGCCGTTCGGGAATTCGAGGACGCCGCATTCCACCTCGCGGCCGATGATCGCGCCTTCGACGATCACCTTGGGATCATGCAGGCGTGCATGAGCGATCGCCCCGTCCAGACCGTCCCAATTGCTCACCCGAGTGATGCCGATGGACGAGCCTCCACGAGCGGGCTTGACGAAAACCGGAAGGCCCAATTCCGCCTTCTGCTCTTCGGTCAGCGTTGCGGTTCCCGGTCGAAGCACGACCTGCACTCCGACGGGAAGTCCTTCAGCAGCAAGAAGCTTCTTCGTGAACTCTTTGTCCATGCCGGCGGCGCTGGCCAGAACTCCGGGTCCGACGTACGGAACCCCGGCAAGTTCGAGCAGACCCTGGATCGTGCCGTCTTCGCCGTAAGCCCCATGAAGAACGGGGAACACGACGTCGACCGACGCGAGCACAGCACCGGCGTCGGAGCCGTCGAAGGAGATGACCTCGCCCTCGCGGGTGGGGTCCGCGCTGAGGACCACCGACGTTCCGTCTTTGTCGACCGACGGCAGCGCGCGCCCGCTGATCGCGAGGGAACTGGGGTCGCTCGAACCGAGCACCCAGGAACCGTCGACGGTGATGCCGATCGGTACGACGTCGTACCGATCGGGGTCGAGGTTGCTCAGGACGCTTCCGGCGGAAACACAGGACACTGAATGCTCATTGCTCCGGCCACCGAAGATCACGGCCACGCGGGTACGACTGCTGTTCACGCGTCAAACCGTACCGCCGAATCGACTGCGGCACGCGATCGGGCCGGACCGATTTCGTCGACCCGGCCCGTTTACGCGTCGAGTGCGCGCTCGATGTCGGCCAGGAGATCGGCGGTGTCCTCGATGCCACAAGCGATTCGGACAAACCCCGCACTGACCGGATCGCCCCAGCGCGCACGGCGATCCGCCGTCGTGTGGATCCCGCCGAAGCTGGTAGCAGCCGTGACGAGAGCGCTCGCTTCGACGAACGAGTGGAATGCCTGAGCCGAATCCAACTCGACGCTCACCAATCCACCGAATCGATTCATCTGACCGGATGCCGTTGCATAGGACGGGTCACCGCGAAGGCCGGGGTAACGAACGGACCGGACTGCTTTGTGATCCACCAACATCTCGGCAAGCGCCAGCGCGTTGTCGCACTGACGCCCGAATCGCAGGCCTGCCGTGCCGAGACTCCGGTGCGCAAGCCACGTCTCGAAGGGGCCGAGCACCGTTCCCGAGAGAAGTCGCTCACGCTCGATTTGCCGACTCACCGCCGTATCGGAGGTGGCGACGTAACCCATCAGGAGGTCACTGTGCCCGCTGAGAGCCTTGGTACCGCTGGCCACCACGACGTCGGCACCCAATTCGAGCGGGCGCTGACCCAGCGGTGTCGCGGTCGTGTTGTCGACGATCAGCAGCGCACCCGAACGGTGGCACACGTCGGCGAGCACGCGAAGGTCGACCACGTCCAGCACCGGGTTGGACGGCGTCTCGGCGACGACGACCACGCGGCCCGGTGACGCGTCGAGCAGATCTACGAAGCTCGCGTCGCCCATCTGCAGAGTCGAAACCTCGCGAACGGTGATTCCCAACGGCGCGAGGCGCTCGTTCGCGTACAACCGCACTTGGTAATACCCGTCCGAGGGCACGACGACGGTATCCCCCGCGACGAGGACGCTGCGCAAGGTAGCGGTGATCGCGGACATCCCCGATCCCATGACGAGGGCGTGGTCCGCTCTCTCGAGCGCCGCGAGCGCGGATTCGAGTCCGCGCCAACCCGGGTTCGATGCACGTGCATAGGTATCGGACTCGGAACCTTCGTCCGCCGAAAGTTGGTACGGCGCAGCGAATATCGGGCCCAGTTGCATGGGCTGACCCGCGGCGTGTTCGCGCGCGACGGCGCTCACGCTGCGCGTCGAATCCCCGTAATCCTCGAAGCGACCCACACCGATTTCACTCATTCCGGCTTCGTCCGGCGTCCGAGCAACTGACCGATCGCATCGCTGACGGCCATGCCTTCGTGGCACACCCGGTGGACCGCGTCGGTCAACGGCATCTCCACGTCGTATCCGGCAGCGAGTGCGCGTACCGACGTGCACGACTTCACGCCCTCGGCGACCTGACCGTTGGTTGCCTTCTGTGCCGACTCCATCGACCCGCCTCGTCCGAGCCGCTCTCCGAACGTCCGGTTTCGCGACAACTCGGACGTGCATGTCGCTACCAGGTCACCGACACCCGCCAAGCCTGCAAGAGTCGACGCCTTGGCGCCGAGCGCAACGCCGAGACGAATCGTCTCGGCGAGCCCACGGGTGATGATGCTGGCGACCGTGTTGTCGCCGAATCCACTGCCGGCGGCCATGCCGCAGGCCAGCGCGATCACGTTCTTACACGCACCACCGATCTCGCATCCGATGACGTCGGAGTTGGTGTACGGCCTGAAATAGCCGGTAGCACAAGCATCCTGGAGAGCGAGGGCACGCGAGGAATCCGAACAGGCGATCACCGTCGCCGCGGGTTGCCCGCCGGCGATCTCGTGTGCAAGATTCGGGCCCGAGAGCACCGCGACGCGCCCCGGTTCCACGCCGGTCACCGACACGATGACCTGGCTCATGCGCATGAGCGTCCCGGTCTCGATACCCTTGGCCAGACTCAGCAGAGTCGCATCGGGCCCGATCGAGCCTTTCCACTGCTCCAGGTTTCCCCGTAGCGACTGCGAGGGAACCGCCAGCACGATGAAGTCAGCACCTGCCATCGCCTCCTCGTGGTGGTGGGTCGCGCGAATCGACGAAGGCAAAGCAATGCCTGGCAGATAGTCGCTGTTCTCGTGCGTGGTGTCGATGCGCTTCGCGACCTCTTCACGCCTGGCCCACATCGTCACGTCGGTTCCGGCCTCGGCCATCACCTTCGCCAACGCCGTTCCCCACGAACCTGCGCCCAATACAGCTGCCTTACTCACACGCTCACCCCGTCTACCCGGCGAAGCGGGTCGCCGCCAGAAAAATCGTCTGCACAGAGTATCGCCTGTGGTGCACTGCGGTGGGCAGCCGCGGACACCGAGCGTGATGACTGGCAAGATCGAGGGATGGACAGCGCGGAACCCCCGTACCCACACGCCGTGGAGACACCGCATGCGCGCACGGAGATCGAACGCCCCATGCATGCGATAGTGGCCGTCAAGTCCTTGAGATCGGCCAAGTCCCGCCTCGCGGGCGAACTCGACTCGGACGCGCGTGCAGACCTCGTGTTGGCCATGCTTCACGACACCCTCGCCACAGTTGCAGCCGTCTCGGCCATCGACAGCGTCACAGTGGTCACCCCAGACCCCACCGTTGCCGCCCTTGCATATTCCGTCGGCGTGACGGTCTACGCCGATCCAGCTCCCGACGGCGCCCGAACCAACGGCGCAACACCGCGCACGGAGGAAACCCTCAACGCGGCGTTGAGTGCAGCGGCCGCCGATATCCGAGCCAAGCGCGGAGTGGTCGACCTCGTTGTGCTGCAAGCCGACTTGCCCGCCATGCAACCGAGCGAACTGACGGAAGCCGTGGCCGCGGCCCGAAGCGGCGGACGTTCAGTCGTCGTCGATCACCACGGCACCGGCACTTCCGCATTGTTTGCGTGCGGCGAAAGCGCGCTCGACCCCCGGTTCGGGCCGGAATCCGCACTTGGACATGCCAATTCAGGCGCTCGTCCACTCAACGGCCAATGGCCGGGACTGCGCACCGACGTCGACACCCATGCCGATCTCGGCACTGTGCGAGCACTGGGAGTAGGCCCCGCGACATCGGCTTCGTTGACCAGACTCAAGGCCACGCCGTCGAACAGTCGATGAATTTTCTTTCATCGATTGTCGGACCGCGCGATTGTGGGGGATGATCGACGAGTGAGCAATGGCGAAGCACTCGAAAACCGTATTTCCGAAGACCAGTCGGACGGAGACCACAGCTCCGGCCGGCACGAGAACGGCGCGGCCACCTCGCCGCGATCTCAGGCCGTCGCGGTCGCCACCAACATCCCGGGCGCTCCCCCTGCAGCTACCAAGGCAGAGCTACCCGAATTGCTCGTCGGACTTCCCGAGGATCGTTACCTCAACCGCGAACTCAGCTGGCTCGATTTCAATGCCCGTGTTCTCGCATTGGCCGCCGACGAGTCACTGCCGTTGCTCGAACGCGCAAAGTTCCTCGCCATCTTCGCTTCCAATCTCGACGAATTTTTCATGGTCCGGGTCGCCGGACTCAAGCGCCGCGACGAGACGGGACTGTCGGTCAGGTCCGCCGACGGCCTCTCCCCACGCGAACAATTGGCGCTCATCGCGCGTCGCACCCAGGAACTCGCCGACAAGCACGCACACGTGTTTCTCGACTCGGTCCGCCCTGCCCTGGCGGCAGAAGGCATTTCAATCGTTCGATGGGCCGACCTCAGCGCCGACGATCACGGCCGACTCTCGGCGCATTTCCACGAGCAGGTCTTCCCGGTACTGACGCCGTTGGCAGTCGATCACGCTCACCCGTTCCCCTACATCAGCGGGCTGAGCCTCAACCTCGCCGTGACGGTGAAGGACTCCGTCACCCGCGGCGAACACTTCGCTCGCGTCAAGGTTCCCGACAACGTCGGCCGGTTCGTGCGAGTCAAGAGCACGACATCTTCGTCCACCATCGATTCTTTCCTCCCGATGGAAGAACTGATTTCGGCTCATCTGGACGTGCTGTTCCCTGGAATGGAAATCGTCGAACATCACGCTTTCCGAATCACACGCAACGCCGATTTCGAGGTCGAAGAAGATCGGGACGAGGATCTGCTGCAGGCACTCGAACGTGAATTGGCGCGTCGTCGTTTCGGTTCACCCGTTCGCCTCGAAGTTGCCGACGACATGACCGAGCACATGCTCGAACTGCTTCTGCGTGAACTCGACGTCGATCCGGCCGACGTGATCGAGGTTTCCGGTCTCCTCGACTTGTCCTGCCTCTGGCAGGTTTACGCCGTCGACCGCCCCGCTCTCAAAGACGCTCCGTTCGTCCCGGCAACGCATCCGGCGTTCGGTGAACGCGAGACTCCGAAGAGCGTGTTCTCGACCCTGCGCGAAGGCGACGTGCTCGTCCACCACCCATACGACTCGTTTTCCACAAGCGTTCAACGCTTCATCGAACAGGCCGCCGCCGACCCGCAGGTGCTCGCGATCAAGCAGACCCTGTACCGCACTTCCGGCGACTCCCCCATCGTCAATGCACTGATCGACGCCGCCGAAGCGGGCAAGCAGGTTGTCGCGCTGGTGGAGATCAAGGCCCGCTTCGACGAGCAGGCCAACATCAAGTGGGCACGCAAACTCGAGCAGGCCGGCGTTCACGTCGTCTACGGTCTCGTCGGTCTCAAGACTCACTGCAAGACGTGCCTCGTCGTCAGACGAGAGGGCTCGACCATTCGTCGTTACTGCCACATCGGCACGGGCAACTACAACCCGAAGACCGCGCGCATGTACGAGGACGTCGGATTGCTCACCGCAGCACCGGAGATCGGTGCAGACCTCACCGACCTCTTCAACTCGCTGACCGGATACTCCCGAAAGACGAGCTACCGCAACCTTCTCGTAGCGCCGTACGGAGTTCGCCGCGGGATCATCGAGCGGATCGACAACGAGATCGCTCACAAGCTTGCAGGCCGCGATGCCGGTATCCGCTTGAAAGCCAACGCATTGGTCGACGAGCAGGTCATCGACGCGTTGTACCGCGCGTCCAAGGCCGGTATCCCCGTCGAGATCGTGGTCCGCGGAATCTGCGCGCTCAAGCCGGGCGTTCCCGGCCTCAGCGAAAACATCGAAGTACGTTCCATTCTCGGACGCTTCCTCGAACACTCGCGAATGTTCCACTTCCGCTCGGCCGACGAATTCTGGATCGGCAGCGCAGACATGATGCACCGCAACCTCGATCGCCGCGTCGAGGTCATGGTGCAGGTCAAGGACCCGAAACTGTCGAAGCAACTCGGTGACATCTTCGACTCCGCGCTCGATCCCCGAACTCGCTGCTGGGTACTGCATCCGGACGGGAGTTGGGTCGCTGCCCCCGAACGCGGTGAGGACGTACGTGAGCATCAACAGTCGTTGATGCGCAGCCGCACCGCCAGCGGGTCTTGACGGGCTCGGATCACACAATGAGCGACAAGCCGGTCAAAGCCAACATCTTTGCCGCAGGCGCGGTTCTGTGGCGGAAGGCTCCTCAGGATCCTTCCGCCATCGAGATCGCCGTCGTACATCGACCGAAGTACGACGACTGGTCATTCCCCAAAGGAAAGCTCGATCCCGGCGAGACCTTCTTGACCGCAGCAGTTCGGGAGGTCCGCGAAGAGACCTCGATCACCGGACGTTTCGGAAGGCACCTCGGTGGCGTGACGTACCCGATCCCGGGACATCGCAAACTCAAACGGGTCGAATACTGGTCGGCCGAAGCAGTGGACGGAGATTTCGGGCCGAATAGCGAAGTGGATGTTCTCTATTGGCTTCCGGTCACCGAGGTCGCCGATCATCTTTCCTACCCGATGGATCGAATGATTCTTCGCCGCTTCGTTTCCCTTCGGCCTGACACGAAAACGGTATTACTCGTCCGCCACGCAAAAGCTGGGAGCCGTAAGCGATACAAGGGCGACGACAATGTGCGTCCACTCGATGCCAAGGGCAAAGAGCAATCCGCCGCCTTGGTCGAACAGCTGAAAATCTTCGGAGCCGATTCGGTTTTCGCGGCTGACCGTACGCGCTGCATCGACACTGTGATGCCATTGGCGGAGGCATTGGGTGTAGAGATTTCGACGGAACCTCTTCTGACCGAAGAAGGTTACGAGGCCGATCCCGACGCCGCCAGGGCGCGTGCGCTGCAGATCGCCGCGCTGGAGGGCACTCCCGTAATCTGCAGCCAAGGAGGCGTCATCCCCGATTTAATGCGCTGGTGGGCTGATACGGCCGGTGTAACACTGCCCTCGGCGCGCAACCGTAAGGCGAGCACTTGGGTGCTCTCGTTCCTCGACGGCCGTCTGGTAGCCGCGGATCACCTCGACAGCCCGCTCCCCAAAGTCGCCAACTCCTGAGGGATTTGGACCAACCGACACCCAGCTCGATTCGGTAGTTTTGCAAAGCACTGAAACACAGGAGAATTCACACTTCTCCCAGACAGCAAAAAAGAGGTGGGGGG
>NZ_JBXAFO010000033.1:0-62249 GCF_058793255.1 Rhodococcus sp. MPR-R1B | reverse complement strand
AACTCACACCGTCGACATCGAACAATGGGGGCCTACCAGCAAGGTTTTGAGATATGTCAAAACTGCGTGCAGATAATGCGAGTATCGCAGCCGTTGTGGCCGAATTCCACGGTGACGTCGTCGGTCCAGGCGGTACCGAACAGCGCGCGGTCGTATCCGGTCTTGGGTGCGCGTCCCTTGACGGGGATCTGTGCCAGCAGTTCAATTGCGGCGGTCGAAGGAGCCGAGGCTTCGGTCACGACCGTCGTGGTGACACCGGATCCGATTCCCGAACCGAGAGAAGATGTTTCGGGCGCGTCGGCGTTGGAATTGGCGCAACCTCCCAGCACGATCACGGCAGCAATGCCGATGGTGACGCCGGTGATGCCGCGCCTGTGATGTGCCGTGCGTGCCATGTGTGAGAGTCCATTTCTGCGAGAGATGAACTACAAGTATGTCATTCACGACAATTCGGGCCTAACCGGCACTGTCTGTCAGTCTGGTCGAAGGAACCATCGAGTCACCGGGACCGAGACGAGGACCCGCGGACCGTCACGAGTTTCGTCTGCGGCATCCCAGCCGTCGTACTTCTCGCCGAAAAGTCTCAGGAGGTCGACGAATTCGCCGACATCGTGATGAATTGTCGCGAGGCCCTGTGCGACCCACGGGTCGCCAGCGGATCCGTCGACTGCCAACGAGACCCGAGGATCGTCCAGCAGGTTCCGAACCTTACGATTCTGCTCAGCGCTCGGTATCCAGAATGTGTTCTGATGCAGTAAGAACCAGACCGGAGTCGTGTGCGGCGAGCCGTCGCTTCGGAGGGTGGTCAACCACACGCAAGGAGCATCCGCGATAGTCACGGTCCCAGTATCGGCGCCGGCGCGAGGTTCACCAATCGAGTGTTCGGAACGAACAATGCCCGGCCCTCGCCGTTGGCGAGGACCGGGCATTGTCGGGAAGGGAGTGGAAGCGTCAGATCTCGATCTTGGGGGTCTGTTCGCCCAGCTTGTGGCGGGCCAGCGCCAGGTTCGCACGCGCACGGTCCAAAACGAGGTACACGAACAGCGTCGACAGTCCGGGCGTCTCGAGGACGCGAATGAGGTGGTACTGGTTGCTCAGGGTGATCAGGATGTCTTCCAGGGTGTCGGTAATCCCCAAGTTACTCATCGTGCGGAGCTTTGCTCGCACAACCTCGGAGTTGCCGGCGCCGGCGTACTCGAGGCTGAATGACGGGTTGCCGCTCATGCCGAGAACCATTCCGCTGTCGGCGTCGACGACGGCTGCACCGCTGGCACCGTCGATGCGCATCAATTCGCCGAGGATCTTGTCGATGTTGCTCATTGCTTCTCCTTGGTAGGGCCGAGTCGCGCGGGGCGACTCCAGGTGATGCTTCGGTGGTGAAGTCATCGGTACATTTCGAGGTGGAATCGTTGGTTGCGGCGTCGGGAGTGGGTCGGGCGGCAACTTTTCAGTTTGGGAGATTTGTGGGCTCGTTCCGTTCGGTGCAGACGGGCGGCCATTCGACGACTCGAATTCGTCGATGCGGTCTGCGGGTAGCCAGCCGTCTCCGGCGGGTGCGTTGAGTGGCCGTCTCGTATCCGTCTCGTAGTCCGGGGCCGGCGGCTGGAGTTGCGGATACACCGGTGCGGTCAGCGGTCGCTTGTACGGAATCGGCTGACCACCCGCGTCGGCGACGTTCGCGAACCAGGCGGCGTACCCGGGGTCGCTGCGATCGAGGTTTTGCCCGCGATCGTCGTCTTCCTCGCGGGAACCTCGTCGACGAAAAAGTCCCACTCGTTCCAGCCCCTTATAGACGAACTATTTCCGATCGGAGCGTTCCGGATGAACGCGGCAGACCGGACAATCCCACCCGTAGTTATTTTGCAGTTAAGTCACCGTAGCATGGGTTCGCGAACGGGGCATACAGTCCAATCCCGCAGTCGGGAGGGCGAGGCGCTCGGATTCGGCAGGATGCTCGGGCAATTGGCGCTGACGGGCGACGCCGGTCCGTTCGAGCGCCAGTGGCCCTCTGGCATCCTTGAGGGATGAAGAAAACGATCACCGGGTTCATCGGTGCCTGCTCGCTGGTGGCGCTGGTTGCCTGCGGTTCTGACGGAGACAAGCCGACCGAGGTCGGAACACTCACTTCCTCTGCTTCGGCGACCACCACGGCGACGTCGACGACGTCATCCGAGGCTCCGGCGACGTCGTCGGAAATACCTACCGAGACACCTTCGGTCGACTCGAGTGCTCCGGCTGAGGTCCCGTCCGACCCGAATGTGAGTTCGGCGCTGCCACGGACCTACGCGCAGGCGTGCTCCGACGTTCTCCGGTACCTCGACGCATACCAGCCGGCCATCGACGAGTCCGGAGAGGAAATGGGCATGACGCGTGAATCATTGGCAAACGACATGCTGACCTCCATCCAGGCTTATCCCGAATGGTCGAGCCTGTCTGCCGACGAGCAGGCCGAGGTCACTCGCGGATTCGCCGCAGCGACCGCGGGAAGTTGCTGACCTACTTTCAGAACAACGATTCCTGAATCGCCACGCCAGGGGACTCGAACTCGCCGACGGTGATGGTTCGACCGACCAGTCCGGACACGTCCGCGACAAAGCGTGGCGATTCAGAGTCGGGGTCGATCCGCAGCGAGGCGATCGAACCGGCAAGGCCCCCCAGATACAAGGAATGTTCGCCGGACTCGAAAGTGTGCGGGTACGCGATCAACGGTGCCGCATCGAAGACCATGTCAGCGCACGCCGGCGCCGTCCATTCTTCGGGAGCCTCCAGGATCTCGATTCCGTCGATGTCCGATCCGATGTCATTCAGCTCGTCTTTGATCGACGATACGAAGTGGTGCAACGACTTTCGTAGTTTCTCTCGATCCAAGGGCCCTGTCAACGCTTCGATTTTCCGAGACGTACGTATTGCCTGGCTCAAGTGGAAGTGCTCCGAAACTCGGGCTTCGAGGGCGCGAATGCTGTAACCGTCCGTCGACCGCGCTACGAACAATGCGCAGACTGCCCCTTGTTCGGCGACTCGCGGATGCTTGCGGAACTCGGACGCCGTCCCCACCTTCATCTGGCCGCCGGCGAATACGTCGACGTAGAGCCATTGTGGTTGTGCGAGGTAGGTACGCACGTTCGGATGAATGTGCGTGCCGCTGACGTGTGCCTGATGAACCGTGGTGAACCCCTCACGATTTCGGCATCGGTCGCATTGGCGTCCCGCGGTGACCGTCGCCCCGCGGTCGCACGGCGAGTGCCCTGGACCTTCGGCGGTGAGATCTCGCCAGCCGAGGCAGCGGCGGCCCTTCGTCTCGTCGACGGAGAACCGCAGCACCGAGTCGTGAGTGAAGAAGGTCGTAGCGGAAGTGGTGTCGTCGACGCATCGGATCCGCGGTGCTGTCGGGTTCGACCAATCGATTCCGCGAACAAGCAGGGTCATGATGAAGTGTCGATTCCTTCTGTAGTTCGCAGGTCGACACCTATGGTAGTCACTGCACATGCGGGTCAGTGCAGTGGTTGTGCCCCACGTTGTTCGAGCATCAGTGTCATCAGCCCGGACTCCTGACTCTGGGTGTTGATCATGTCGCGGGCGCACTGTTTCACCGGCCCGCTCTCGAGCAGGGCATCGGCGGCCTGCGCCATGGCGATCCCGCCACGGTGGTGGCGTTCCATCAGTTGAAGGAAAAGGACCTCGGCGTCGAGCCCGCGAGCGCTGCTCAGTTTCTCGAGTTCTTCGGTCGTAGCCATACCCGGCATGGAGTCGGTCTCGGTGTCCAGCGTTGCCGGGTGATGACGAGAGTCGCCGGCGCCGCTCGGCGACGCCTCCATCCACGCCATCGGCGTTCTACTGTTCGGCGGGACACCGGCCAACCTCAGCCAACCGAGCATGACACCGATCTCCGTTCGTTGAACATCGTCGATCTGCTGGGCCAGTCTCGTCACCGCCGGGTCCACATCGGGACTCAGACGCGCGAGAATGAAGAGGGCCTGTTGATGGTGGGCCGCCATGTCGTGCACGAATCCGATTTCGGTTTCGCTCAGAACAGCTCTCTGCGTGTGGTTCTCGGGTGCGAACAGTGGACGTAGTGCTGCGCCGAGTACGAGCAGCATCAGTGCCGCGGCCACGAGTGCGACGGCTTTGACCGCTCGCGGCGCCGTCATGATCCCACGGTCGTCTTCTGGTCAGCGGGTGGTGTGTAGACACCGTTTTCGAGTTGCATGGCAACAAAGCCGTTGTCGGCGCACGTCGCCCACAACGTGGTCCCTCGCCATTCGGGTGGGGAGAAGCACCAATCGGTCGAGATGTCGCCGAGAGCGACCATGCCCGACCGCGAACTCAGTGCTTGGCCGGGGTCGAACTGGCCCTGCGCGATCGACTGCGCGATTGCCGGGGTGCTGAGAACGGGTACCCCGATGAGCGACGCGAGAGCGTGTGGCGAGTTGGCGAGTTCGAGACGGTCGCCGGTCCGAGCAGGTGGGTTGAAGTACGCAATTTCGTGGACGTCGAAGGGATCTCGAACATCGAAGACCCGAATCCCGCTCGAGATCCATCCACATGCCAGCGCCGTCGGGTCGACCGGGCGATCTGCCGAACAGTAGTGAGATTCGTACGCGAACAGCGATCCGCCGGCAGCAGACGCCAGCGCAGCGTCTTGATTCTCCGGCAGATTGATTTCGAGCTTCACCGAATTGACGACCGACGGTTCGTCGTCATCGGAGACGTCGATCAATTTGACTCCGCCGGAACCACCTTCGTCGACGGTGAACAGGTACGGCGAACCGTCGTAGGTGACCGGAATGCTGTGTTGGGTGGCCCACCCGTCGGTCCACGAGAGCTGGGACAGTTGGCGCACCCGAGGATTCGGGACGCGGCGCTGAACCTCACTGATGTCGAGGACATGTATTCCGCCGAGATTGTTCGACAAGTACATGCGATTTCCGTCGGGACTGATTCCGAAGCCGTGCGTCGACAACCCGATGAGGTCCTGCCAGACGACGCGTGGGTTGGCGGGTTCGGTGAGATCGACGGCGCTCACCACGCCGGGAGCGGTGCCGGAAGACCAGTAGGTGTTCCCGTCCGGTGAAAATCCTCCCTCGTGATTGGTGATAGGCAGCAGCATCCCCAGATCGGTTCCTGGTCCGGGGTTGAGTAGTTTCGGGTGCGCGCAATCGGAGATGTCGTAGACCGACATCAGGCCGACGCCGGTCAAGAGCGGAACGCCCGTGCCCACCAGCAACTTTCGCGCGGTGTTGACCTTGAGGCTCTCCCACGTTCCGGCCAGCATCGCGGGTTCGGTCAGCGTGGCGGTGAGAGCGGGATTGGCAGGATCCGATACGTCGAGAACTTGGACGCCCTGTGCGGGGCCCAGGAGGTTCCCGGGGAAGAAACTGCCGACGTACGAGCAGTGTTCGAAGTTGGTGGACGTGATCCCGCCGCCGCGACCCGAGTAGCCGCCGATCTGAGACATGTTGCAGCTGTAGCCGTCTCGGCTGCGTCCGCTGTTTCGGTCCTCGGCCGGAACATCACCCTGCAACCCGGTCTCGGGCATCGATCCCGGGCCGCATTCGGCGCGGCTTGCGGCGGTGGAAGCGACACCCGGATTCTCGTGGATCGAGCCCGGGGCAGTGGCGGGCTCAGCCGACGCGACGCACACGGGAAGGACGGTGATCAAGGCGACGAGTGCGATGGCAGATCTGGTTCTGATGGTCGTGAACGATTTCATCGAGTCCAACTCCCGGTGCGGGATTGCCTTTCGTATCTCACGGGCAGACGTATCTCACGGACAGGCAGCACGGAGGGCAGGCGCGTGTTCGAGCGCTCACGACGATCGGGTCGGGGTGTGAACCGGTGTCGGGCCGCAACCAACCGGACAATGCTGTCCGGTTGGTATCGTAGTGTGCGTGACATCGTCTGGCCGCGTCAATAGCGGATCTCTCAACAGAGGGCCGAGAGATGCGGCGCGCAATCGTGCGGCACTCGTCTCAGCAGCTCGTGAGGTGTTCGCCACTCAGGGTTTTGCTGCTCCGCTCAGCCTGATCGCCCGCACGGCCGGCGTCGGTCAGGGCAGCCTCTACCGGCACTTTCCCACTCGCGAAAGCCTCGCACTCGCGGTGTTCGACGAGAACATCGTCGAGCTGCAAGATATGGCTGCCGATCCGGATTCGACTCTCGACGATCTTTTTCGATTGTTGGTAGACCAGATCACCACCTCCATCGTGTTCGTGGAGGTCATCAAGCCCGTCTCCTTCGGCGACTCACGACTGAATTCGGCAGGCACCCGCCTGACCGATCTCCTCGAAGGACGCCTCGAGGAGGCGCGTCGAGCTGGGAAGATACGCGAGTCCGTGACTGCTGAGGACGTGATTCTGGCGATCGCGATGTTCGCCGCGATCATGGAACGGACTGCCGAGAGCTCGCGAAAAGAAGTCGCGCACTCGGCCTGGAACCTACTTGTGCAGGGACTGGCCGGGCCGGCAGCGGCGGGCTGAGTCGCGTTCGCCTCGCGCCTCGAGGTGATCGCCTAGGCTCGTGGCATGGCTATTGTCTGGACAGTTCCTCGCGCTATCGGCTCCACCTTGCTCGTTGCTCCGTTGATCAAGGAGTTCCTTGTCGAGGGTGACGGCACCCTCGATGCAAAACTGACTGCGGTCGGTACGGTCTCTGCCTCTCTCGAGAAGCAAGTCGGCCGCACGTTCACCTCGATCAGCGCTGCTTCGGCGGCAATCTTTTCCGGTGCTGCCGGTTCCACCAGCGTGCCAGACGCACTACGTCTGGCCGTGATGCGCACTCTGTCCACCGAGGTCGTCGTCAGGAAGCCCGCTCCGCAGCCGTTCTCCGAGAAGGTCGGGAAGAGGCTGGGGCAGTATGTCTTTGCTTTGCGTGACCCGCGTAACGACCAGGTGTTCCATGTCGGGCACGGCACGGGAAATCAAGTATTCGCGCCGGTGTTCGAAGCGCTCGGTGAACTCGCGAACCTCGAAGGAGCGGACGCTCCGGCCGAGTCGAATGGTGCTGTGACGGCAGCCAAGATCGCTCGGATCCGCGAGATCTACGACGCAGGTTCGGCGGTGGAGCACTTCGTACTCCTCCGCGCGGTCTCTGCCGCCACGGATTCGGCCGCCACTACCGACGAGGTCGTCCGCGGCATCGTGGAAGCCTTGCGGATCACCGACGCGGGAGAGGGTCTGACCAATCTCGCAGGCGATACCTCGGACAAGGACGCCCGAGCGACCCGCGTCGAGGAACTCGCATTGCGCTACTCGGCTGATCCCGCGCCGGAACTCCCGACGCCGAGCATCGTCCTCCACGTACCGGCCTCCGCCCGTCCGGGAGCAACGCCGGAAGAGATCTACGAACTCGCGCGCGCCGAGTGGTCTGCCGGTGCGGCTGTTCGTGCCGAGATCGGAATTCCCGTTCTGGTGTTTGCCGACAGCATCATTCGTGGTGCCTTCCGTGCTCAGTCATGGGAGGTGTCCACCCGCAATGCCGACGGAAGCCAACTGTGGCGGTTCAACGGAACCGTCGACGACGAGCTTGCTGCCAAGTACGTCGGAACCGAGGTCACCCCACACAACGTCGGACTGAAGAAGTGGCCCGTCAGTGGTTGGGTCACGAGGTTGACTACCGCCCGTCCAGGTGCGGTCATGCCGGGACCTCGTAAGTCCAAGTAACGCAACAACTTCAGGTAGAAGGAATTGTGGGGGCGGGATCCGTTCGGATCCAGCCCCCACAATATCGTTGCCCGGGGGTTGTCAGCCGAGCAATCCGCTTCCCAGATAGTCGTTCTCGGTGCATCCCGGCGGAATGAGATACACCGCAGAACCGATCGGCGTCGTCCACTCGTTGAGTGCGTCGAAGTCACTCAATCGCTGTTGGACCGGTAGATATTGCTCGGCGATGTCCCGTTGGAATGCTGCGAAGATCAATCCCGAATTCGAGGTCTGCCCGCTCTCGGGTGCGTCGTCGTAGTTGTATGCCCGACGGAAGAACTGCTCCTTCTCATGCGTCTGGTGGGCTCGCGCGATGTGTGATCCTGGCGGGATCACCGGAATCCCGAACTTGTCCGTGAGTGTGAAATCCGCTTCGTCGAATTCGTTGGTTCCGTTGAGCGGAGCGCCATTGGACAACGTGCGCCCCATCGTGAGTTCGCGCCCCGAACGGTCGAGTTCGTCCCAGGTATCCATTTCCATGCGAATGCGTCGCAGTACCAACGAGGTTCCGCCCGCCAGCCACGACTGACCCGCGCCGTCGTGCCAGATCAGTGAATCGAAATCCACTGTTCCCGGAGCAGGATTGACGGTCCCGTCCACTTGGCCCATGAGATTGCGCATCGTGGTTCCCTCAGGCGTGGTGCCGCGAGCGTTGCGGAATCCCTTTTGCGTCCACCGGATGGTTGTCAGTGATCGGACGTTCTTGGTCAGAACTCGCACAGCATGAGCAATGGTCACCGGATCGTCGCCACAAATCTGCAGCAACAGGTCCGATCCGCCCCATCGATCGTCAAGTCGGTCGATCGCGTAGCTCGGCAACGGCTCGAACCAGTCCGGTTGACGTGCTTGCAATCCCAGCTTGGTGAACAGGCCAGGGCCGTAGCCGACGGTCACTGTCAAGCGTGCCGGATCCACAGCCAGTTCCCGTTCGGTGTCCGCCAACGCCGGGTTGCCCGCGGTGAGCCGTGACGCATCCTCGGACCACATCTTCATGATTCCGACGACGACTGCTCGATCGGTTCCAGGCAAGAGGTCGAACCCGATGAAGGTGCCGTGCGCTTGCGGCGTGGTGTCGATGCCGGCTTGGTGGACGCCGTAGAACGGTTCCACCAGCTTGCCTGCTTGCTGCTCGTGTTCGCTGCGCTCGACCACTGTGGTTGCGCCCCAAGTTATTCCCGCGACGCCGAGCGCGGCGGCGCCTCCTCCGAGAAGGCGCCGCCGGCTGAGTGCTCGGCTGGGCGGGTTCGTGTTCTCAGCCACCGTGATTCGGGTCGTAGTTCTCCTGATTACCGGAGAAGTCGCGAATCTGGGCTGTGAACGTGGTGCTGGAACCGTCGTCGTAGATCAAGGTGAGGTCGGTTTCTGCGCCTGGGAGCAGCGGCGCGGACAGGTCCATGAACATGAGGTGGTCACCGCCCGGGGTGAGGGAGGCGGATCCGTTGGCAGGGACCAGGAAACCGCCGTCCTTGGGACGCATCGTCATCGTTCCGCCGTCGCCGGTCACGACTTCGTGCAGTTCGAGTCGAGACGACGCGGGGCTGGTGGCCGAGACCACGCGTACGTCCTTGTCACTGGAGTTGACGAGTTCGGCGAACGCCGCGCTCATTCCTTCCGGCGCGGCCTTGACCCATTGATCCTGAACTGTGATGGATTGTGCAGCTTCGGTTTCCTTGTCGGAGTTGGAAGAACAGCCGGTCAGGGCGAGAGCTGCGGACAGTGCAACAGCTGCGAATATCTTTGTGCGAACAGTCATGTGTGTCTCCGTAATTCGTGAAGTGTCAGGTGGTGGCACGGCGTTTGAACGCCGCAAGGCACAGGTCGATCAGCAGGAATGCGAGAAGGCTGATGCCGAGTAGCGGAACGAACCAGCCGACCAACGCCGTGATCGCGACGAGCGCAACGAGGCCGACCGGGGAGAGGTTGCGGATTCCGCCGCGGGCAGGAACCCGGCCGGCTGCCCAGTCGGAGCCACGAGTGGGGCGTCGGCGCCACCACATGATGTAGCCCCGAATGACCACGCTGACCAGTGCGAGTGCCAGTGCGGCGAGTGCGATCTGGTTGGCAAGACCGAACAGCAGGCCCATGTGGAGTTGGATTCCCCAGGCCGAAAGTTTGGCTGCGAGTGGCCAATCCGAGAACCACAACTCGTCGGTGACCTTTTGCGTCGCTCCGTCGATTGCGATGGTGTTGTTGCTGTACACCCAGGGCTGACGTGTCTGGGCGACGGTGAACGCCGTCTCGGCGTTCGCGGGTATCGATACTTCGACGGGACCGGTGATCCCGTTGTACCTGGCGATACCGAGGACGGTGTCGACGCGTCCGACGTTGGTGTCCGTCAGCGTGCCGGTGGCGGCGGGGGCCATGTCGTGACCCTCGTGCCCGCCTGTCGCCGGAGGGGGAGCGTCGCCGAGAGTTTTCACAACTGAGGGCGTCGTCCAACTCAACGCGGTTCTCAGATTGCTGACGTTCTCTCCGGCGTAGGTCGACCACGTGAGGCCGGTCGCCGAGAGGAAGACCAATGCAACTGCTATCCAGATGCCGACGACACCGTGCCAGTTCAGGGTCCGGCTTCGTCCGGTGGATGCTCGGTCGATCGTGAGCAGTCGAGCGTTCCGGGCGGTGCGGTAACGACGGAACCAGAGGTAGACACCGCCGAGTGCGACCACCCACATCCACGACGCGGCCAATTCGCTGTAGAGGCGGCCGGGTTCGCCCAGATGAAGGTGGCGATGCAGTTGGGAGATCCAGGTTCGCAGTGGCAGCGAACCACTGCTTCCGTAGACCGCCAACTCGCCGACCGGCTGTGCGAGCACCGGATCGACGAAGACGGCGAGCCTCTCCGATTCGCCCAGTGACGGATCGGTGAACAGGACTCGGGTGGTTTCGCCGGCAGCAGGGGACGGACGTACTGCCGAGACGGTCAAGTCGGGGCGGTACTGCTGAGCGGAACGGATCTGGTCGTTCAGTGACGCGATCTGTCCGGTGGTGTCGGTCTGGAGGTAGTCGCTGTAAACGAACTTCTCGATGGTGGGTGCCATCGCGTAGAGGCCACCGCTCAAAGCGGCGATGAGGATGAACGGTCCGATCAGGACGCCGGCGTAGAAGTGCAGACGCAGGATCAGTGGTCTGGCGCCGCCGACCTGCTTCTTCGGGGGAGAACTGTCGTTGGACGCGCGCGTCTGTGCGCGCTCCAATTCGGGTGCGGACATGCGTGTACTCGATCCCGCCGTGCGCCTTTATTAACCGCGGGCGGTTAATAAAGGCGCACAGCAAAGTGGCGCACGTAATCACGTGCGTGAAAGGAAAGGGGAGGTGAGTTACACGAATGCCGGTGGGCCGCGAGTGCCCAGGCCTGAGGTGAGAAGTTGACGTAGAACAACTTTGGCGCGGTATCGAGTACGTGCAGCGAACGGTGACGGTTCAGCTGCCCACGGGCGCAATAGAACGGCGACGATTGCCGCTACCGTCGATGCGGCCACGACGTATCCGCGTTCTGCGCCGCGGATCAGCACTGCGCACACTCCGACGGCAGCGATGTGTGCTGCGAGCATCGGAAGGGACAGGAGCAGGCCGTGTTGATGATCCGAAGCGATGGTCAACGTCGCGTGACCGATGGCCTGACCCGCAGCGAGCATGAGGGCGAGCAAGAGCGCGGGGGAGCGACGGGTGTCGATGGACGTGACCACCGCGCCGACGCTCGCGCAGGCGAGGATCAGCAACACGACAGCGCTTTCGGACGGGGCCATGCCGCCACCACCGAGCGCGTGGGCTGCGACGGAAACCGCGCCGGAGGTACCGCCCACAAAAGCGCCGCGCAGCTGCGCGACATCTTTCGGACCCGGCGTCATACGCGAAAGGATACAGGCAGCTACTACGAGGACTAGTAGTCGAGCCCGGCCGCGTCGAATTGACGCCGTCGACGGGCGCCGTTAAGTTCGCCAGACATTCAGGTTTCAATGGGGGAGTGAAATGTCCAGAATGAGATTATTTGCCGTGTCAGCGGTCCTTGGATTGATGTCATTTTTGATCAATCCACCGTCTGTGAGTGCCGTGCCAACGGCTTGTCCAGTCAGTGACTACGGCATTGTCTACGCGAATCAATCGTCCGCTCCAGCTGTGCGTGAAGCTGCGCTGAACCTGATTGACAGCGCAGGCGTGAGTTGGGTTCGTATCGATGCGTTTTGGTCGCAGATTCAATCTGGGGGTGTTAATTCCTATAGCTGGGGTCCGCTGGACACGGTCGTGAACGAGGCTCTCGCTCATGGAAAGAAGATCATTCTCCTGCCGCATACAACGCCCACGTGGGCTCGACCTGCAGGAGCTCCTGCGGACGACAAGTATGCACCGGCCGACATTTCCAAATATGCGACGTTCGTGAACAAGCTTGTTGCACGGTATGCGCCTAAAGGCATCATGTCGTACGAGATCTGGAACGAGCCGAATATCAGTATGTTCTGGAAGGACTCGGTTGCCAATCCGAAGCCTAATCCCGTGCGATATGCGCAATTGCTGAAAGCGGCTGCTACCTCGGCCCGCTCGGCGAATCCCTCGATCACCTTAATCAGCGGCGGTATGTCACCTGCCGCGGATGCTGCTGACGGCAGTCAGGTCGCGCCACTCACATTCTTACAATCCCTGTATGCGAATGGTGCACGGTCATCGTTCAACGCTGTCGGTCATCATCCGTACTCGTATCCGGCGCTGCCTACAGACGAACATGACTGGAACTCGTGGTCTCAGATGAGTGTCGAGTCATTCGCGGGCGGCGGGATCGTTCGGCCGAGCCTTCGCGGAATTATGACTGCCAACGGAGATTCTGCAAAAAAGATTTGGATAACTGAGTTCGGGGCGCCTACAAGTGGGGCTCCGGACAGCGTCAGCGAAGCACGTCAACTCGAGATCTATCAGGCGGCGATGGCAGACAAGCAAACCAAGCCGTGGTTGGGTCCGCTCATCTTCTACCGTCTCAACGACTACGCTCCTTACGGAGCGACGACGGATCGCGAGTCGTATTTCGGTGCAGTGAGGTCGGACGGCACCGTCAAGCCGAGTGCTGCATACGTGAAGAGCGTGCTTTGCCCGTGATGAAGGTCGAATGGTGCGAGTGATCCGGTAGGACTTGCAGGAGCGCCTCGTTCGTGAGCGCGGAATTCTGCAGCAGCTGAACACTTGTCCATGAAGGGAGGGCGATCGCCGAGGCGATCCCCCTCCCTTTTCTCGTTTGTTACCAAGGGATTTGCCCTGACATTGCGGAAGGCTGTTTCTAGCGGCAGATGAAGATATCTGTGCCGCATATCGTTACGACGTTCGTATTTGCTGAGATCGGCACAAGCTTGGGGACCAAAGTCATCGAAGTGCGGGTGTAACGGTCTGTTGTGCCACGACGGTATTGAGCAGAGAACGGCAAGCCCGCCAGAGTGATAGCGTCCGAGAGGCTATGTCCGAAATGATTCCGAACTCGACCTAGGAAAACGGTGCGCAGCGATAACAACGGTTCGAATAACGGAGTCCTGGGGAACAACTCCGGAACGACTCAGGGCGACGGCCATTTCGACGCGTCCGACGACGGCTATGCAACGTCGATTCGAACCGTCACCTTCACACCACAATTCGACGAGCCTGCAGCAAAACCGTTGCCCAGTCAGCGGATGCGCCAGCAACGTCGTGAAGAGCCGACCGATTTCCGGACCTCGACGCCCAGGCCTATGACCTCCGTCGACGACCTGGACATCATCAAGCGGGCGAAGCGTCCACCCGAACGCGGTTTGGGCAGTGTGTTGTTCAAACTCACCGGGGGCCGGATCAACACCGGGCAGTCGGCTGCTGAACTCGAACACCAGGCTCTCGTGCGCCGTGCCAACCGAACGGTGCGCGGCGTGTACAAGATTGCTTTCATCTCACTCAAGGGTGGAGTGGGGAAAACCACGGCGGCCAAAACTGTCGGTTCGACGTTCGCATCGATCCGTGGGGATCGAATCGTAGCCATCGACGCCAATCCCGACCTGGGGACCCTGGCTGATCGCGAACGACGTGAACATCACCTGACCGTTCGTGATCTGTTGGCCGACGGTGACATTCGTACGTACAGCGATGTTCGCTACTACACCTCGCAAGGCGACAGCCGACTCGAAATCCTTGCGAGTGAGGCAGATCCGGAAACTTCGGAGTCGTTCAACGAGCAGGACTACCTCGATACTCTCCGAATTCTCGAGGTGCATTACAACATCGTCATCACCGACTGTGGCACCGGAATCATGCACTCGGCCATGTACGGAATTCTCGACGAAGCAGATGCTTTGGTTGTCGTCAGCCCGACGGCTCAGGATGGTGCCCGTAGTGCTGCAGCAACGCTCAGTTGGCTGACCAAGCACGGATACGCAGATCTGGTGAGCAGGTCGGTCGTGGCGATCAATTCGACGCGGCCGGGTTCGTCTTCGCTCGACCTCGATCAACTCGAGGACGTTTTCGCTCAGCGTGGAGTGCGAGCGGTCAAGACGTTGCCCTACGACGATCACCTGGGCGAAGGCGGTCCGATCGACTTGAAGTTGTTGAACAAGCGCACGGCACGGGCATATCTGGAACTCGTCGCAGCAATTGCCGATGGTTTCCCGGACTCGGTGGGCAAGCACGCTTCTCGATAGAACGTGCTCGCCACCGAATCTGATCAGCAGGCTCCGGCGTTCAAGGGTGTCGAAGTATCGCGCCGTATCCGTCGGCGAGAACGAGGCGTTCGTCGATCTGTACCAACTCGGTGCCGGTCCCGATTGCGATGTAGGGGAGTACGCGATCGGCGGGCCCGATCAACTCTCCACTGGTGACTTCCTTGTCGTCAGGATCGGTGAGCAGCAGCGTCTCGACCTTGCCCTGTTCGAGGGCGTCGAGGACGCGTGCGGTCCCGTCGATGGAGAGGCCGGAGTCCCGGCCCTGCTCGGCGACGTAGCGTTCGGTTTCCACATCCATTCTGCGCAGTCGCTGCGTGTCGATCAGTTCACGAATCGACTTGGACACCTCGGCGGGTGTCGAACCGACTGAACGCGAACCCTTTTCGACGTCCACCACCCGTAGCGTCGACGGCAAAAGCTGTGCAAAAGCTTTGCGGGATTGTACTTCTCCGATGACAACTACCAGCGCGACCTTGTGTTCACGGGCGAGCGCCGCCGCGCGCTCCACAGCCTGAGTCAGGTTCTTCCGGATATTCTCCTCCACGAGGCTTTGGCTGTCGGTGTATCGCTCCTGACCGCCCACGTGTGCCTTGTGGACCGGGAAGCCGTCTCCGTCTACCGTTTCGCCGTACACGTCACGCCCGCGAGCATCGCGCACGCACAGGTCCGCGCCAGTGTGGTCGACCTTGGCGATGAGGAACGGTTCGGTGTCGTATCCGTGTGCGATCAGTGGAATCAGGTAGGGCAGTTCGCCCAAGGTCGCGATAGTGGAGCCGGCAGGTTCGAGCAGAATATCGTCGATCAGCACTGCCTCGGAAGTGGCGACGATCGCGCGCCCGGCGCGACCTGAGATGCCGTGATGGTTGTCCTTCACCTCGTCCAGTCGTGCGATCAGCGATTCCGATGCTCCCTGTTTCGTGAGTTGATTGCGCATCGAGCGCCATTCGAGTTCGAAGCGCTCGCGCGCATCTTCCCGGTTACGGACGTCTTCGAAGTACACGGAGGCAAACGGGCCGTCACTCGAACCGACCTTCTTCAGTCGCCCAGCATGCATGTCGGCTCCCTTCTGTAGTGGTCCTATGCCGCGTACCCGACAACCGGTGATTCGACACGACCGCTTTCAGTTCGCACGTTTGTTCGACTGCTGGTACTGTCTGTGAACGTGAGGGTGGTGCAGAGGGAAGCCTGCATCACCTTCACGCCAAGAGCCCGGGACCTGCCGCCGACTGCCTTCGGTGGCAGGTCCCGATTCTGCTTACTCGGCGTCGTCAGTGCCCTTCGACCTGTCGGAACTCTTGCGCCAGTGGGTGAATCGTTCCTTGATGTCCGACGCTACATCGCCGACGCCATTCCCCACGGCGCCCACCGCACCGCCCAATCCGCTACCGATGTCGCGCACCATGCGGATCAAAGGGTCCTCCGACTCGTCGAAGTTCTGCTTGTAGGTCTTGGCTGCATTCTTGAACTCGTCGCTGATCTTCGCTCCGTCGTCATCGCCGCGACGGGGGTAGTTTCCGCGCAGAATCGCGGCGTAGTCTCCGCTGTCCACCCACTTCTTGAGCTCGGCGGCGCGAAGCACCGAGAACGGGTGAGAGAGCAGTTCGATGTTGAGGAGCTTGAGTACACCGTCGCGGAGGTCGCCGCTGGCGTCGTACTCGGCGGCCTGGGCAAGAAACGCGTCGATGTCGATTTCACTGACTCGGGATCCGCCCGCCAATTTCATCTGGACGCGAATCGCGGTGTGTACGTCCTGCCCGCACAACAGTCCGGCACGATCACCGGACAGTTCTGACTTGCGCTGCCATTCCATGAGGGCGGCGATGATCGCGCGCAATGCCCACCCGCCGACGGGCAGCCATCCGATGGTTCCGGCCAGTCGCATCAAATGCATCAGGATGGTCCGATACACAGCATGACCGGACAGCGCGTGGCCAAGTTCGTGGCCGATGATGAACCGCTGTTCCTCGTAGTTCATCACGTCCAATAGGCCGGTAGTGACCACCATGAACGGCTTGTCCATGCCGATGGTGAAGGCGTTGACCATCGGGGTCTGGAGTACGAACAGCTCGGGTGTCTCGTCGGCCTGCAGGATGTCGACGCAGTCACGGCGCAGGTCGTTCAGGTCGCTGAACTGGCGTTCGTCGACTCGCACCGACGTGGCGAGGTACATGAGGCGGTGCTGACGTTCTTGGAGCAGTCCGGACAGCGTCCGCAGGACAGTGTCGAACCCCCGAAGCGTCCGGAGCGTCACCAATGCAGCCCGATCGGCTGGGTGTTCCCACGCACGCGAGCTGATGTCCGGGAACTCGATTCGGGTGCGATCTGGTGCAGTGGTCATGGTGGCCCCTCACTTCGATGTGTGTCGACTCACCTCCAGGGTAACGACTAGTCGGTTTAGCGTGGATTTCCGGCAGCTCACTCGGTGGGCTGGGGGAGCGTGCAATCGGTGACTTTGGGGTTGACGCCGAAGTAGTTCAGCGGACCCGCGATGACCGTGAGCGCGATGGTCCCGACGCCGGCGCAGTTGGTCGGCGAACTGCTGTAGTAGCCGCGTTGGCCGGCCGCGACGGCCCCGACTATCAGCCAGATCAGAACGATCAGAGTCACAATTCTCATCATGGCGGGCTCGATTCTTCAAATATTATGGTGCCCAGCGAAATACCCGGTCAGAGTGGGTATGAAACGCTCTGCCGACGGGTATCCGCGGTGTATGCGGCTCGAGGCGGGCGTATCCGCCCGAGTGAACGCACTGAAGGAGCTTGTGATGATCATCCTCGGCGTGATCCTGCTGATAATCGGTTTCGTGGTGAACATTCCGATCCTGTGGACGATTGGTGTCGTCTTGCTGGTGATCGGAATCATCCTGTACGCGCTGGGCGCGGCCGGGCACGCCATCGGTGGTCGGCGGCATTACTACTGATCCGTTGTCGGCTCGTCGTGCGTATCCGTGCCAGTCGGCGCGGTCGGTACGGTGCGCTGAACGGCACGCGCAATCAGTTCCCGAAGGCAGACCTGGCGCAGCGTTCGCTGTTGCCAGTCGCTGCCGTTGCCTGTGACTGACTTGAGCTGCAGCGCCGGCTCCACGCTCGAGTACTCGCCTCCCTCGTCGAGGGAGTCACGGACATGGATCAGGAGCCGGTGCAACAGTTCCGTGGCTGAAATTCTTTGTGAGGTAATCGGATCGATCGACGCTCCCAGGACGCCTTCCTTCGCGGACACCCAGGTTGCGAGGCGGAGGCTCTCGAGGGAAATGTTCGGAGCCTCGATGCCCCGGTCTATCGCGCGTAACGCAGTTGCCACCAGAGCCCGTCCAAGGGTTGCAAGTAGCGCTGCATCCTCTGCTGTCGGCTGAACGTCGCAGACTCGGATCTCGACGGTCGGTAGGTGGCAGGAAGGTCGGATATCCCAGTAGGCCATCCGCTTGTCGAGCATCACGCCGCAATCCACCATCTTCGCAACCGCGGTGTCGAAGTCCCCGGTGGTCTCGAAGTACGGCGGCGGCCCGGCGACTGGCCACCTGGACCATTGGATCGCCCGCCAACTCGCGAAGTCGGTGTCGACTCCTTGGTGGACACGGGAATTGGCGCTCAGTGCCAACAAGGCGGGCAACCAGATGCGCACGTGATTGCAGACCTGCACGGCCTGTACTTGATCAGCGACGCCCACATGTATGTGGCAACCGCAGATGCTTTGTTCGGCAGCGAGGGCGCCGAAGCGTTCGCCCATCCGGCGGTAACGAGGCGAGTCGCTGATCTCGAAACGCGAAGGCCCCGAAAGCGGTGCGCCGACGGCCAACAGCCTGCAGCCGTTCAACTCGGCAGCTTTTGCCGCGAGCCGACGCATGTCGGTCAAGTGGGTTCGGAGTTCGTCGATGCCATGGCACACGGGAGAGTTGGTCTCGACTTGGCAGCGGGACAACTCGAGCTGAAGATCCAATCCCAGTGTCGACGCGGTTTCCGCAACCGCAGCATTGTCGGTGGACGGCAACCAGGAGGTCGGGTCGACGAGGATGAATTCTTCTTCGACGCCGACGGTCGGGGTCGTCGATTCGTGGCGGCCAGCGGTGGATTCGGTCGAGCAGGTGGCGCCCATGCTCGCGTCTACCCGGTCGGTCGAAGGCGGAAACCGACCCGAGGAAGCCCCGTTCTCGTCGGGAGAACGGGGCCTGTGGTCGGCCTTGCCAACATCTCGGAAGCGTCAACGAGTCCTTGCACACCGTATGAATCTGGGGACTGGCGTGCCTGGGAAAACGTACTGTGTCGGACTCGGTAAAACGAGACCCCAAGGCATGTCTCACCCCCTATTTCACCCTCGTGTGGACTTGTCCGCACACCCTTCGCCGAGTCGCGGATCATGACCTGGCGGCCTGCGGTGGTGCAGTCTCGGCTTTATCCGTGGGGCCGCCGTTATCGAGCAGATTCCGAGAATGCGAACCCATCTAAACTAACGTCCAGCATTCGGATGTGGCGTTCTGGCGGAGTGTGTGGGTTCGGTGAGTCAACAGATATTTGATCAGTTAATCGCGTGCACAGCATCCGGAGAAGTTGTGGAACTTTCGAACTGGTATTGCGTTTCACCAGCGCAAATCTTCAGTGGTCATGGGTAAAAGTCAGAAGATGGGAGAAAGTGCCTGGGATTGTGTTGCTACCGGTTCGTTATCGCAGACGAATGTCCACTATGTGCGTGGATGACGACTCTTGAAGGCGGGCAAAACTGCGTGTCAGCTGTGTCGGAGCTTCCTCTGTCTTTGTGTTCTTGGATTGAGAGTTTCACCAGGAATATCTTTCGTGATCGACGCGCCGGGAAATTTTTCTCAAGATTTACCCACTTGCGAATTGGGGAAATAAGCGGGTTGCGGAAGACCGAAATATTGCGGGTGGGAGCTGTTATTTCCGGTGATTTGCCCATATCTTGCTGAGTGACGTATTTGCAACCGAAGTGTCGCGCGGTCGAGAAATAATGCTTTTCATGCTTTACATTGGAAATTGCAAGATGCACGTTTCATCCTCAGTGTTAAACGAAAGGACGAACGCAATGGGTAGCTTGGAAGATTTCGACATCGCGGCACTTCTTCAGAAGGTCATCGCATTCTTCGACGGATTCTCGTCGGACGAGACCGAGACCCCCACGGGCTAAGACTTAGCGAAGCCGCTGTGCATCCGGATGACACTGGATGCGCAGCGGCTTCTTTGTATCAGGACCCCATCTGTCAGCCCAGCCGGATCTGTCAACCCAGCCGGGAACTGAGCTCGGTATCTCGGCCGGGGCGGACTCAGCTTGCACATCGGTGCGAGCTGGAACGATCTTTGTCACATAAAATGTTAGGTATTACATATTGGACATCGATGAGTATTAGGGTGCAGGTATGGGGACGAAGCAGCCGGCCGGTTCAAGCGCAGATCGTAGTATCCGCGACGAAAAGCAGAGTGCCGTATTCCAACCACTGGCACGGACCAGCTTGCGCAGCGATGCCACGAGACTGCTTCGGGCCCGGATCTCGAGCGGTGAACTGGAGTCCGGCCGGCTCTACGCGATTGGCGACATCGCAGCGCAACTCGAGGTCTCGCCCACCCCGGTGCGTGAGGCTCTACTCGATCTGAAGAGCCAAGGGCTCATCGAGATGGTGAGGAACCGCGGCTTTCGCATCGTCGAACTGACGGATGACGAACTCGCGGACATCGTCGAAGTCCGGCTGATGCTCGAGCCACCTGCAATGGCGAAGGTTGCCGTGCTCGAACCCCCGCTGGATCTCACCGATCTCTGGAAGCTGAGCAAGCGCGTCGAGAACGCCGCGGCCGAGGGGGATCTGGTCTCATTCCTGACCCTGGACAAGGACTTCCACCTGGAACTTTTGGCTGCACTGGGTAACGCACGGCTGGTCAAGGTGGTGGAGCAGTTGCGCGATCAGACTCGCCTGTCCGGGCTGAAAGGCATTGCAGGCAGCAAGGACTTGGTCGGGTCGGCTCGGGAGCACGATCAACTCCTGCAGGCGTTGGAATCACGAGATCCGGTTGCGGCCGAAGCTGTCATGACTGCACACCTCCACCACGTCAGCGGGTTGTGGGCCGGACGCTCCGAAAAGTCCGACTGAAGCGGTCTGGCCCGAACACGCCGGCATAGGCCGGGAGGCTTCGGCCGAACACGCTGCGAGCGACCAACTCTCCGGTGACGGGGCCGAGGGTTATACCGAGCATCGCGTGGCCGGTGGCGACAGTGACATTCGGATGGTGAGGTAAGCGACCGATGATGGGCATCCCGTCGGGTGTCATCGGGCGTAGCCCTGTCCACGGGACTGCATTCTGCGGAGGTTCCCAGGTGTCGAAATAGTCGGCTGCCGAGGTCAGTATGCCTTCGGCCCTTCGCTTGTCGATGTGTTCACTTCGGCCTCCGAATCCCATGGTGCCGGCCATTCGGGTCGCATCGGACAACGGGGTGACGGCAACCTTGGCTTCCGACAGATACGACGCCCGAGTTCCGACGGGGAAAATCGGTGGAACGTCGAAACCGTAGCCTTTCCCGGATTGGACGGGGAGTGTGTACCCGAGTCCTCGCACCACGTCCGCACTCCAAGCGCCTGCGGCGACCACAAATGATCGGACGTCATCGGCCGTTCTGCTCCAGATGCCGTCACGTTACCGATGGAGTCTTCCGACAGCGTCAGTTCGGTGCCTTCCACGATCTCGACCCCGAGACTCTCGCACTGTGTGATCAAGCTTTCGACGAAGGCTGCGGGGTCGAGGAATCTCTCGTGGGGACAGACGATCCCACCGACGACCGAGCTCGAGAGTCCCGGCATCAGCTGAGCCGTTCGGGCACTGGTGTGTACGTCGAATTCGTCACCGCCGAGTGCTCGCACCAGCGTCATTTCTTCGGCGTGGGAGTCGAGCGACTTCTGTGTGCGAAACAGCTGCACCAATCCGGATCGGTGGTTTTCGAACTGAAGCCCAGTGCGCTCGAGTTCGTCGAAAAGCTCGAAAGTCCGATGATTGAGTGCCATCAGATTTCGCAGACCGGATTCGAATCTCGTTGTGGTGCAGTTGCGAAGCATCGCAATCAAGAAGGAGGCAAGGCGAGGGTCGCGGCTGGGACTGATGTACAGCGGGCTGTCAGGACGCAGCATCCACTTCAACGATTGGGTCAGTACTCCGGGGGCAGGGACGGGGGCCGACATGCTCGGGACGACCCACCCGGCGTTATGGCTCGACGCGCCGGTTCCCGCATCCCTCGCGTCGACTACACACACGTCGGCTCCCTCGGCAGCCAAAGCCAGCGCCGAACACAACCCGATCGAACCGGCACCGATAACGGTCACTCTCATGGAAATTTGCCCTCTACTGACGGTTGGCGATCGTCATCTGTCCGCGGAGGCCGGCAGATGCCAATTGATAGTTGACGGTGATCAGTCCGATGATGTCGTCGACGGTGTTCAAGCGATGCTCGATGGTTCGATCTGACGTTCGCCGAGAACCGGGGACACCCTCCGCCATCTCCGCAGCAGTTGTTGTCGGGTGAACGATTTCGAGGACCCACTCGTCGCGTAACTCCGTCGGCTTCAGCGAGTCGCACTGTTGCACAACTCGTCTGGATGCATCGCGAATGGCTGCGCACGCCAGACTCGGCGGAAGCGAGTTGGTAGCAGACCACCCGTGCGCCTGCTTCACCACGACGGTTTCGGCCGAAGGAGACGTAGCGCTGACCAACCCGCAGATCACGTCATCTCCAGTGACCAAGCCGACCGGCACGCCGTGAGTAGCCGCGTAGAGCGAGTTCACATCGCTTTCCGACACGGTCCTGCCGTCGAGACGAACATCCGTGAACAGAGCCGAGAACGTATGTGCCAGCACACCCGGACCACCCGCAGGAGCGTGGTAGCCGACGAAAAGGGCCACGTCGTGTTCAGCGGTGAGACCCTCTGCCATGCACTGCAGTTTCGGCGATCCGAACAGAACCCGCGCCCGCGGATCCAGTTCGGCGTGCAGCAGATTGTCCATCGTTCCATGACTGTCGTTGACGAGCACCGATTGCGCGCCCGCGTCGAATGCTCCGGCGATTGCCGCGTTGGCCTCGGCCGTCATCAGTGCTTGCGCACGTTGGTATCCGTGACCTCCACGAACTATCTGGTCGAGCGTCGCAATTCCTGCGATGCCTTCCATGTCCACCGAAATGTAAACGTGCATAGTGAGACTCTCCGTTTGTCGATTGTCTTCGTGACGACTCGGTCCGGGGCGGTCAACCGTTCGGGATGGACAAAGCTTCTCGTACCGTATTCGCCAGGACGGCCGAGGCCGGCACCTCGAGAGGCGTCGTGGCAACCAGTCGATTCTTCGTGAGCGCGAAACTCAAACCGTAGTCCGGATCGGCAAACCCGTACGAACCGCCGAACCCGCTGTGGCCGAATGAATTCGACCGTCCGCCCATTGCAATCCCTTTGTCGCCCAGTAGATAACCCAAACCCTTGCGGACCGGCGCCTTGTGCGTTTGATCGTACGCATCGGTTTCCAGCGTCGTTGCCAGAGTGGTCCGCGCTGGCGGGAGTAGACGCACTCCGTCCACACCATCGCCGATCAACGACGCATAGTGTTTGGCCAAGGATCGAGCGGAGGTGATGGCACCTCCGGCAGGGACAGCTGATGCCTGAATCGACGGAGTGTTGAAGAGCTCCGCCATGATCCGAGTATCAGGGCTCGACGCGGGACCGGTCAGAACTGATTCGTCGTTCGCGAGAACCGCGATGCGGTCCCTAACCGAAGGAGGGACGCCGAAGAACAGATCCGTGATACCCAAAGGCTCGCAGATCAGTTCGGCGACGATCTGGCCGAAGGGCTTCCCGTACACGCGACTTGCTACCTCGCCGAGAACGAATCCGGAAGACAGTCCGCGGTACGCGGTCTCGCTACCCGGAGTCCACATCGCCTCGGACTCGGCCAGGCGAGCGCAGGTGCCGTCCCAGTTGTCGAGGTGAAAGTCGTGTGTTATGTCCTGGACTCCGGACGTGTGGACGAGGACCTGTCGAATAGTCGCCTCTCCCTTGCCGTTCTGTCCAAACTCCGGCCAATAGTCGCTGACCCGTGCGTCGTAGTCGAGTTCGCCGCGTTCGGCAAGCAGATGCACCGTCGTATACATGAGACCTTTGCTGCACGAGAAGATCGGGAATAAGGTGTCACTTCGGACGGGCGCACTTCGAGTGGGTTCGGTGTGCCCGGACCAGGCATCTACGATCAACTGACCGTGCTGGTACACCGCAACCTGGATGCCGAGTTGGGTGTCTGCGGCGACCATTGCGTCGAGTTCGGCCTGAACCACCCGCTGTACGTCGACAGTCATCTTTTGCGTCCCTCGTGCTGGGCGATCTCGGTACGAAAGTACTCCGAGACAACGGTGGTCAGTGATTCGAGGTACCGTTCGCCGCGTGACTCCAGTGCGGCGACGGGGTCGCCCAAGATACCGTTCACCGACAATGCTTTTGTCCCGCCGTCGAACAACGCGGTGGCAGTGTCCTTGTCGAAGCGTCCGAGGAATCCGGGCTCGGCGGCGTTCATGTCGACGAGGTCGGGTCGCAGTGCGAGGACTATCGATGTTTCGAAATCGCCGGCATGAGAACCGCAGGCCTCGGGAGAGATCGAATCCTCCTCAGCCACTGCTTCGAAAGCTGCGAGCAACTGGAGAAGATCGGTGTGCGCATGAATCCGTGTCTCGCCGATCCGGGGTCCGACTCTCTCGATCAGATGCGCGAGGGGTTCGAAGTTGCCGCCGTGGCTCGAGATGACGAGGATATTGTCGAACCCATGAGCGGCGAGACTGCGAACGTAATCTTCGACTACGTCGAGAAACGTCGCCTCGCGCAGAGAGACCGTTCCGGGAAACGACATGTGGTGCGGGGAAACTCCGAACGCGATGGTGGGCGCCACCATTGTCGCCCCGATCCGTGTGGCGACGGCAAGCGAAGTGGCAGTGCCGATCAGGGTGTCCGTGGACAGAGGCAGGTGCGGGCCGTGTTGTTCGGTCGCTCCCACCGCGAAGATGACGTTGCGGATCCCGTCGTTCATCGCCTCCTGCATCTGGGTCCACGTCATCTCCGCCATCGAGGGGGGTGCGCCGAGCGTAGGGCTCATCAGGCTGTTACCGCCGTCGCAGCGGCGTCGCGGCTTGCGTTCCGAAGGCTGTCGATCGCAAGTGCGGCGATCTTCCCGATTGCCGCGTCCACCTTGCTGTTACGCATGTAGTTGTTCTTGTCCCTCAGGAAGATCGCTACAACGTAGAGATCCTCGTCGCCGAAGTCGACGACGCCCACCTCGTTGCGAACCCCGGCAAGGAACGTGCCGGTTTTGCCGGAGATCGTCGGTCCGTCGACGTACGCGGAGGAGAGGCGGTGAGGCGCGAACTGCAGGCCCATCACTCGGCGTACTTCTGCGCAGGCTTCGGCGTCTGCAGCCTTGTCCGTCCAGATGAGGCTGAGCAGTTCGGTCATCTCACGAGGGGTACTGGTGTTACCGCCGCGCGCGTTCAACGACTCGCCTGCTGCGATGGCCGCGACGAACTCGTCCTCGGGAAGCCCGAACGGGTTGCCGGTGGAGGTGTTCTGCAAAGTTGCGTATTCATCGGTCGAGAGTTCCTGGAGAGCAAGCGAAATGATGCCTTCGCAATCGGTGGTGATGGAGGTCGAGTTCAATCCGAGCGCGCGGAGTCGGCTCATGATGTTCTCGGTACCTACCATCTCTTGCAGAATGTCAGTGGCGGTGTTGTCGCTGACCTGCATCATGAGCAGGGCCAAGTCCCGGATGGATACTTCCACGTCGTCCGTCATCGCTGAAATCCCGGAGGGCCCGATGGTGCGCCTGTCTGCAGGGACCTTGATTCGGTCGGCCAGTTGTATGCGTCCTTCAGATGCCTGGGCGGCGACCTCGAGCATGACGGGGACTTTGTAGGTCGAGGCGGTCACCGAACGTGCATCGGCGCCGGAACCGATTTCGAGGTTTCCGTCGAGGCTGCGGACGTGAAACGCAACGGTGGCGTTTGCGTCGTCACACACGTCGGCGATGGAGGCGAGGATCCTGAGGGGATTGGTGCTCATGGTATTCCGTTCCGTGGGTTGGCGTGAAGGAGAATGTTTCGGTCAAGGCAGTGACGTGTTCATGAACTCGCGGAATTAGGCGGGGCGTAAAGATGACAACGCGCCTCACCTGACGGCGTGGAATAGGTCGGGGGCGAAACCGTGTCGCAGATCGCGCCGATGCGTAGGTGACATCTCTCGTGAAAGACACAGCCGCCCGGCGGGTTGTCAGGCTTCGGGGGCTCGCCGGTGAGGATGATTCGCTCTCGCGCAGCTTCGGAGAACAGTGTCGGCGATGCCGAGGCCAATGCGCGTGTGTACGGGTGTGCGGGGTCGGTCAGAATGCTCTCGGTCGAACCGTACTCCTGCACCTGACCCAGATACAGGACGGCAACCTCGTCGCAGAAGAATCGAACGACTCCAAGATCATGACTGATGAAAAGGAAGGATGTTCCGGAGTCCTCTTGAATGTCCTTGAGGAGGTTGAGAATCTGCGCCTGCACCGAAACGTCCAGGGCGGAGACAGGTTCGTCGGCGACGATGAGTTTCGGTTTCGCTGCGACGGCGCGTGCGATCGCCACTCGCTGGCACTGCCCACCCGAAAGTTGGTGTGCGTACATGTCTCCGTACGAAGCGCTCAGTCCGGCACGGTCGAGCAAATCGTCGACGTCCTGGCGACGCGCCGAATGCCCGCCTATGCGTAGTGGTTCGGCGACGGCACGCCAGATCGGCAGCTTCGGATCTATCGATGCGCGCGGGTTCTGGAAGATCATCTGCACCGATCCCGGGGTTCGCTTGCGAGAGGACTTGCCGGTGACACGCTGCCCCAGTATTTCCAGGTTGCCACCGGACGGCTCGAGCAGGCCGGTCACAACTCGACCGAGAGTGGACTTGCCGCTTCCGCTTTCACCGACCAGTCCGAGAGACCGCCCTGCCGGGATCGACAGGTCGACGCCCCGAAGCGCCTGCACGGCGCGGCCGCCCAGACGTGTCCGGAAGGAATGGGTGATCCCTTCCAAGCGGGCCACTTCGTGTGTGGAAACTAACTGGTGTTTGGTCATCGAGCCACCTCACTTGCCAAGACGCGCTGATGTGAGCCGGTCATCGGGTGCAGACAGGCCGCGAGATTGTGTCCACTTCTTTCGAGTTCGGGCGAGCCTGAAAGGCATTCGTTGCCCGCACGGTCGCAGCGTGGGGCGAAGTGGCAACCGTGGTTTCGGTCAGACAACGGCGGCACGATCCCTCGTACCGTCTTCAAACGCCGAGCACCCGAGTTCATGCTTTCCAAACAGTCGACCAGTGCGTGCGTGTACGGATGCTCCGGTTCACGCAGTACGTTGTCGACGGATCCGGATTCGACGATCTTGCCCGCGTACATCACGTACGCCCGGTTGCAGTGTTGTGCAACCAGCCCGAGATCGTGCGAAATGAACATCATGGACATCCCCTCGTCTTCGATGAGACTGTGCAACAGATCCATGATCTGCGCTTGCACTGTTGTGTCCAATGCGGTGGTCGGCTCGTCGGCGATGAGCATCGTCGGTTCGCAGGCCAGAGCCATTGCGATGAGTACACGTTGGCGCATCCCACCGGACAATTCGAAAGGAAAGGCACCGGCGACCCGATCCGGGGCCGGAATCCCGACTCGGGCAAGCAGTTCGCGTACTCGTTTGGCTGCAATGCGTTTGGTGACCTTGTGATGTATACGTACGAGATCGCCGAGTTGTCGTTCGATGCTCACCACTGGGTTCAGCGAGGTTCCGGGGTCCTGGGGGATCATCGCAATGTCGGTGCCTCGAAGCGGGGCCAGCGCACCACGGTCGGACATGTCGAATTGCCGGCCGTCGAAGACCATCTCTCCATGTGCCGCTAGGGAGCCTTCGAGGAGGCCGAGTACGGAGTACGACGTCACTGATTTGCCGCAGCCGCTCTCACCGACCAGTGCGACGCTCTCACCCGAATTTATGTGGAAGCTGACTCCGTCCACTGGTCGCAGTGCGGGATTGTCTGCCAGTGCTACACGGAGATCCGTGATCGACAGCAGCGGTATCGTCATCGGTTGCTCCTCGGGTCGAGCGCGTGGCGAAGGCCGTCTCCACAGACCAGCAGAGTGATGACGACGAGGGCGATGGTGCATCCGGGGACTATCGACATCAAAGGCAGGTCGATGCTGTGGGTCGACCCGAGGGCGAGCATGTTGCCCAGAGACGAGGTCGGTGGCTGGATACCGAGGCCGACGAAGCTGAGCCCGGCTTCGGCGATAACGGTGAAGGCGAAGATCAGGGTCAGCTGAACCGACACTGATTCGATCATGTTCGGCGTGACGTGCCGAACGATGATGCGCCAGGTCGGAACTCCGCTCACGGCTGCGCTGTCGATGTATTCCTCTTCACGAATCTTGAGTACGACACTGCGTGTAACCCGTGCGAGATACGGCGTGTAGCCCGCAACGAGAGCGATGACCGTACTGGTGACCCCCGCTCCCATTGCGGCGATGAGCGCCAGTGCGAGCAGCAATGAAGGCAAAGCCAGCCCGACGTCGATGACCCGGGCAATGACGGTATTCGCAATTCCACGGGTGAAGCCTGCCAGCATTCCGAGTGGTAGCCCGATGATCATGACGCCCAATGTCACTGCAGCACTGATGGCGAGTGAGGTGCGGAGTCCGAACAGTAGACGGCTCAACTGATCTCGACCCAGATCATCGGTGCCGAGGAGATGCTCACCGTTGGGTGGGGCGAGAGTCGACGTGAGATCTTGGACGTTGGGGGAGTGCGGCGCGAGAAGAGGCGCGAGCACGGCCGCCGACACTAGTACGAACAGAATGCTCCATGCCACCTTCTGACCAGGCAAGGAGAGAATGCGGGCCGTGAATCGACGCCGCTGACGTGTGCTCGGCGCGATTGGGGAAGACGGGGAAAGCGCAGCTCCGAATGACTCAGTCATTGTCGGTCCTGACTCTGGGATCGATGAGGGAATAGACGACATCCATCAGAAGATTGACAGATACGACAACGATGACCAGCACGAGGATGCAACCCTGCACCACTGTGTAGTCGCGAGCCAAGACGGATTGAACGAGGAGTCGGCCCATACCGGGAACGGCAAAAGCATTTTCGACGAGGAGTGCTCCGCCCATCAGCGCGCCCATCTCCAGTCCGGCGATCGTCACAGTGGGAAGTAGTGCGTTCCGTAGTGCGTATCGAGAGTAAACGCGACGCTCGGGGATCCCGAATGACCTTGCCGTCCGGACGTAATCGGAGTTGAGTGTGCCGATCAAGGATGCACGCGTGGTCTCGAAGAGCAGAGTCGACATACCGACACCCAGCGCGATGGTCGGAAGAATCATGTGTTGGAAATGCGCACCGATACCGTCACTGATCGACGAGTATCCAAACGTCGGCAAGACGTTCTGGAACGCGATGATCAACAGGAGAGCCAACCAGAAGCTGGGTACTGCGATACCCAGCGTTCCGACCAGTCGGACACTCCGGTTCGCGCGATCGCTGGTGAACCTTGAAGCGAGGACGCTCAGTGGTACCGCGACCAACAATGCGAAGCCAAGCGCATACATGCCCAGTTGAAGTGTTACGACGATGCGGTCGGACAGTAAGGTCGTCACCGAGTCGTTGAGCACCAACGACTTTCCGAGGTCGCCGCGAGCGGCGGCGGACAGCCAGTCGAAATACTGGACCACCACCGGCTTGTCGAGACCGAGTTCGGAACGAATACGTGCGATCTGCTCAGGACTGACAGACCCGCCCGGCCCGCTCACTGTGCGAGCGGGGTCCCCGGGGATCGTCCGAAGGAGTACGAACATCAGGAATGTTGCGGCGAGTCCGACGATTCCCAGTTGTGCGGCATTGACCAACAGGGTGCGCGCGATTCGACGCAGCCGGCCGGACGAGGGCGCGGGCTCTCGCTCCTTCGGCGGCATGTCGGAATCAGGTACCGCTTCGATCACGCTCACTTGGCGAGCCAAACCCTCGAGAGTGGATTGGTGCCACCCTCCGTGAATTCGTATCCGCCGACCGATGGGCTGGTTGCGGCGATCTTCTGCGGGTACACGGTGAACGCTGCGTAGGCATTGTCCGCGATCAGCTTGGATGCCTGCTGGTACATCTGTGCCCGTTGCTGCGGATCCTGTTCGGCGCGAGCAGCGTCGAGCAGTTTGTCGAGTTCGGGATCGTTGATCGAAGAGGCGTTCAGATCGCCCTTACTGTGGAACAAGGGGTAGAGAATCTCGTCGGGATCGACGGTGGCCGTGGTCTGACCGCTGTTCATGACCGTGAAATTCTTTGCTGTGTAGATCTTCTGAGCCCACGATCCGAACTCCTCTTTGCTCAGGTCGACCTTGATGCCGACGTTCTGGAGCTGTTCGGCAACCGCATCGGCTTCTGTCGAGAACGGAGTCTGGGTGAAGGTGCTGAACGGAACCGTCGTACCGAGGTCGAAGTTTCCGTTCTTCAGGAATTCCTTTGCCTTGTCTGTTGAAAACGTCTGTGAGGCAAGACCGGAGAGGTCCGAGTAGGCATCGCCGATTTTCGGGCTGAGGGGCCCGCTCGCCGGATCGGCGTATCCCTGGTAAATGCCCTGTGCGATACCGTCACGGTTGATCGCTGCAGAGAACCCGCGGCGTACGTCGACGTTGTCGAAAGGCTTGACCGCCTGGTTGAAACTGACGTAGTTGAACGTGTTGCTGATCGACGTCTTGATGACCGAGTTGCCTCGGCTTTTGACTTGTGCGAGTTGGGCCGGTGTCACACCGAGAACATCGAGTTCCCCGTTGACGAATGCCTGCATCGAGGTGGTCGGGTCGGGAAGGATCGAGATCTTGATCGAATCCAGGTAGTTGTCGTCAGCCCAGTAATCGTCGTTGCGGACGAGCCTGATGTACTGACCGGTCTTGTACTCCTCGAACTTGTACGGACCGGTGCCCACCGAAGCTTTGAACGGGTCGGTCTTGGCGTACTGCGTCACGGCGGTTGGGGACATCATCATCACCCGTCCACGGCGCAACGAGGCGACAAATCCACCGGCGGGGGTCGAGAGATTCATGGTTACTTCATGGGGTGCGCTGACCTCAACCGATTCCAAAGACGGCGGCAGGTTCGCACCGGTTCCATTCGGGTCGAGCAATCGATCGAGATTGAATTTGACTGCTTCGGCATCGAACGGCGTTCCGTCAGTGAACTTCACACCATCGCGGAGGGTGAAGACGTACTGCGTGGGGGAGGTCTGCTTCCAGGACGTAGCGAGTTCGGGTACCGGTTGACCGTCCTTGAAGTCGACCAGACCGTTGTACGCGAGGGTAGCGATCGATGCTGTGCCCACCGAGGTGACGGCCATTGTTCCCATGTCGAACGCAGGTGCAATCGGTTCTGCGCCGATCGAAACTCGCAGTTCACCGCCCCGCTGCGGCTCGCCGGCGGGCTCGGACGAGGCGCCGGCGTCTTGAGTTGCGCCTGAACAACCACCGAGAACCAGTGCGAGTGCAGTTGCAGTTCCCACCAGAGCGGTACGCCTCAAGAACCGCGTCATTGTCTTGTCCATCAGATCCACCTTCGGGCCGTTCGTTCGGAACGGCGGGTTCGTACGGAGCCTTGCGAGGATGCATTAGGTGTAATACCTTACCGATTGGATGTCAAGGAATTTCAGTGAACTAGCCCTGAAGTACACCCCGAGAAACGGAATCGGAAAACGATGGAAATCGAAGATCATGCAGTGGCTCCACACATCGCCCTCGCCAGGCTCGACTCGTTGATTCCCGTCGGGGTCGCCGTCGCAGCGGTGGCCAGTGCCATCACCGAGCTTCACGAGGGGCGGCTCGAACAACCACCGCGAACGGTCGTGGCGGACGGCCAGCTGCTCGTGATGTCCGCACTGCATCGGACCACCCGAGACGCCGTTGTCAAGACGCTGACGATCTACGACATCGACGGAAGCAGGCGCATCGAAGGAACTGTGCTCTGGTACGACGGAGCCACCGGACTTCCGCGGTTCAGCGTGGAGGCCCACCGGTTCACCGCGCTGCGAACCGGTGCGGTCTCCGGTGTGGCAACGGACGTGCTGGCGCCCGAAAAGGTCCGGCGTCTGGCGATCCTCGGCTCCGGCGCCCAGGCCGCGACACAACTTGATTCCTGCTGCGCAGTAAGGGAATTCGAGGAGATTTCGGTATACAGCCGGACTCTCGCGCATGCACAACGCTTTGTCGACGAAGCAAAAGTGAGGCATCCAGGACTCCGGCTCTCGGTAGCAGGATCGGCAAACGAATGCGTCGGAAATGCTGACGTGGTGTGTTGCGCGACCGGCGCCACGTCACCGTTGTTCGACCTGGAAGCATTGCCGGCAAACGTCCACGTCAATGCAGTCGGATCCTTCCGTCCGTCGATGACGGAACTCCCTGCCGGGCTCATCGATGCTTCGACGGTCACCGTCCTCGACGACGTAGCCGGATGTCTGGAGGGATCGGGCGAAGTCAGGTCGGCAATCGAGCGAGAGTTCCCCATCTCCGACCTCCGATCACTGGGCGCGGTAATGGAATCCGGCGTGGAGCGTCACGGTCGCACGGTGTTCAAGTCGGTCGGGTGTGCA
Organism: Rhodococcus sp. MPR-R1B; assembly: GCF_058793255.1. NCBI lineage: Bacteria > Bacillati > Actinomycetota > Actinomycetes > Mycobacteriales > Nocardiaceae > Rhodococcus > Rhodococcus sp. MPR-R1B. The sequence continues at coordinate 30,246 of NZ_JBXAFO010000033.1, read as the reverse complement.
GCACTCGACTGGGGCGTCGGCAAAGCGATCGCCGACAGGCTCGAGCGCGTCGTACTTTCCTGACCGATCACAAAGGCCTGCCCCAACAGATCCCTTTGTCGGGACAGGCCTTTCGGTGAATCTTGCGCGAGTTGGGACGTGCGCTCGAGTTGGGGAGTGCGCTTTAGCTGGTCGCATCCTTCTGGATCAAGAGCATCGCGTCGTCGACCGGATCGAAGTACAGAGCCGGGTCGGCAACCAGTGCAGCGTTGTCACCATGAGTTTGCATGGTGACAACCCAGGCACGATCGTCGTGTTCCACGTAATAGGCACCCGCGAGGACCCCGATGGAACTGCCGCCCTTGAATCCGCCGTAAGTGAACCATTTCGCGGACTCGTCACTGAGCGCCGGATCCTCGGCGAGAATGTCTCGAACCGGTGCGCCGCTCTCGGTCTTCGCCCTCACTTGCAACGTGACCAACGCGGCACGCAGGTCGGCGGGCGAGGCGAACCAATCGATGTCGAAAGGCCATGCGGGGGTGGTGAATGCAGACGCCGGGATGTCCACCAGGCCGTCAGGTAGTGCCGCGAGTATCGCTCGACGCTCGTCCGGAGTTCCGTCGCGCCAAGCGATACGTTGTGCGCCTTGGTCACCCCAGCCGAGTTGGAACAGTGCGCGGGTCGGCTTGAGCGGGATGTTGAGCGAAGGATTTGCCATGCCCATCGGGGCGAATTCGGCTTCTACCTGCTCGCGCCCGACAGCGGCGATCAGCATGTCGGTGGCGGTGTTGTCGCTGATCGAGATCATCTTGCCGGCGGTATCTCGGACCGTGACTTCAGTTCCCGATGGCAGGTCCTGCATGGTCCCGCCGGGCATCGATTTGAGGTCGTCGGTGATGGTGAGCTTCTGATCCCAGGAGAGTGTCCCGTTCTGGACGGCCGTCGCGACCGCGCCGAGAACGTACAGCTTGATCGTTGACCCTGTGGGCTGTGGTGAGGTGTCGCCGACACTGAAGACTTCGGCGTTCTTTCCTTCGGTGACCTCGGTGACGGTCAGATTGGTCGGCGCGGAAAGCGCTTTGACAGCTGCCTCGAGTTCTTGCCAAGATGCGGCCGGCACATGAACGTCCTTGGTCGGTGTGATCGCCATTCCGAGGATCAGCCCGTTGCCGTCGACGACGACGTTGACGTCGAACGCACCGCCGGTGGTGCTGGTGATGGAAACTGTGCCGTCGGAGTCGCCTCCCTTGTAATTCACTGTTGTCCAAGGCTGTCCGGCTCGGATGGAGTCGAAGTCCGGAGGTGTCAGGATTACGGGTGCAGTGGGCCCGAAGTGTTCGGCGATTTCTTCCTGGGTCAACGGCGTGCTCGTGTTGAACGCACTGAGAAGCCAGGTGATCTGCTTGCCGACGGAGCTGTCAGGGATCGTGACCGTAGCGGGTGCCGCGGTGGGGGAGGTCTTTGTGCGGTTTTCAGAGGTTTGTGCGGAATCAGTCCCGGAAGTACATGCGGCGAGGGCGAATACCGCTGCGGAGGCAAGTGCTACCAGCGCGAGCGGGCGGCCTTTCCTGCGTGTGTGTTCGAGTTTCATGGACTTATTTCATCAGCATCTTCTTCGGCGCGCGTCCGTCTGAGGTGTAGACATACTCAGCCTGAGGTACTGAATCGGTTCATCCTCGAGTACCGTCAACTGCGTGTAGTGGTGACACGCACCTTGCCGCTGGACAAATGGGAGAAAGGCTGCACTCGAAGAACTTTCGTGATGGCTGCGAGAGCTAGTTCTTGGTCGCGGCCAAAAAGGACGGTTGCGTTGACAGCGCTGCGATTTCTTCGGGGAGTTCGGGGATCCGGCGATCGTACAGTTCTGCCAACTCGACCGAGCTGAAGCGTCGGACAGTCCAATTGTGTTCAGCCAACCACTGGCCCGGATCGGATCGCTTGTCGCTGTAGAACAGTTGCGAAATGTCCAGGTCTCCGAACGGGTCCTTGGCGAAGTACTTGGATCTGATGGCCGCAAGCTTGCTCGGGTCGGTTCCGGCCGGAAAGTCGTTCACCGCCAAGCGACTACCGGTGGCCGAGAGTTCGTCGATCCGCTCGAACAGGGCGTCGTGGGCCGGGCCGGGGAGATAGGCGAGCAGGCCTTCCGCCGACCAGGCTGTGGGTTCGTTCGGGTCGAAACCAGCCTCCTCGAGTGCGGCCGGCCAGTCGTTTCGCAGATCAGTAGGCACAGTGCGTCTATCGGTCTTCGGCTGGGCGTCGTGCGCAGCGAGCACTTCGGCTTTGAACTCCAGCACCTTTGGCTGATCCACTTCGAATACCGTCGATCCTGAGCTCCAATCCAGCCGGTACGCACGCGAATCCAACCCTGCTGCAACGATTACCGCCTGTCTTACTCCGGATTCGGTTGACGACGAGAAGAATTCGTCGAAGAACCTGGTTCGCAACCCCATGAAACCGCCGAAGGGGGTGTCCTCGAGGAGCGTGGGATCTTTCAGAAGAGCTGTGAAATGCGGCTCGGCTGCAGCTTCTACGAACCACGATGCGAACTTGTCTTCGATGATCGCGTCCGGACGGGTGCTCTCCAGTGCTCGGAACGTTGCCACTGCCAGCGCAGTAAGTCCGACGCTACTGACGATGTCCCACGTATCTCCATCGCTCCGCATTGTCTGGGTGTCCTTCCGCTCTTGACGACTGAGCCGAACTCTCTCGACCCTACGCCCGTGTGACCCCTCGTCGCCTGGAACGGAACGGTTGGACTTGGAGCAGCAAATACACGCTGACCGGATCGAAAAATTCTGCAGTGCAAGGCGTTCGGTTTGAATCAGCATCCTGCCAGGAATTTGCCAGGTCAGTGCCAGTGAGCGGCAAGGATGCAGGACTTCACTGGGGTGTGCCTCAGGGCTGAGAGAGAGCCTCGAGAATCCTTCGGGCAGGGGATTGATCGTGGCATGACCATCCGCCGGAACCACTTCGCGGGACCGCTCGGTTCCAGTTGATCTCTCGGACCGCACAACGAATGTCCCGTCGAGAAAGAGAGATGTGAGCCCATGTTGCAGGAAGGCTCGCTGGATGTATTGGCCGCCGCGGCGCGGAGCGGTAGCCGTGAGTCCATGGCCAGTTTGTATGCGGCGTTTCGTCCGATGGTTGTGCTGCGGTGCCGCGCCGAGCTTGATCAGGCCGTTTCCGATTCCGCCGCGGATGCCGCGTGCGTCGCCGTTTTCACGGCAGTGTGCGACGGATCGGAGACGTATCAGCCTTTTCTACGCGTGCTGTACGCGAGTACAAGCATCGCGATTGCTCGGGCGGCATCCGACGGGTTCAGCGGTGGATCACTCCCGCCTCCGACAACGCTTCCGATTGTCGAACGTGATGTCCTGGTGTTGCGGCTGATCGTCGGGCTCGATACAAAGGCGACCGCAACGTCGCTTGCCCGTACGACAGACGAGGTGTCGCTCGACCTGCATCGGGCGCTGCAGCGACTGCGAAAGTTGTCTTCTCCGAATGCAATCAGAGAGAGTTTGGTATTCACCTGAGGGCGTTCGGAATGCGCAGATTCGGGCGGGAACGGATCCCTGCCTTACTGGCCGGCGATGTATTCGATCGACGGGCCGGCAGTCCAACCGCCGTCGACGGCGATCTCGGAACCCGTTGTGTACGAGGCATCGTCGGAAAGCAGGTAGGTGACCGCGCCGACCAACTCCTCCGGGCGACCGACACGGCGATACGGATTATTGGGGAATGCGCCCTCTTCGAGGCTGATACCCGTCGGTGCAGTCATGGGCGTCAGGACCATGCCGGGGTGAACCGAGTTGACCCGGATCTTGTCGCGGCCGAGTTCGACGGCGGCGATCTTGCTCAGCCCACGCACGCCCCACTTGGCTGCGCCGTAACCGCTGGTCAGAGCCATGCCCATCAGGCCGGCGGCCGAGGAGATGTTCACGATGGATCCGCCGCCGGCTGCCTTCATGAACGGCACCACCGTGTGGATACCGGTGTGCACGGACACCAGGTTGATCTGGATGATGCGCTGGAACGTCTCGAGTGGTTCCTCGGCGACTGTCTGGCCGGACGCCGAGATTCCGGCGTTGTTGACCAAACCGTTGATCGCGCCGAACTCGGATACCGCGTACTCGGCGGCGGACTTCCAAGACGCTGGATCGGTGACGTCGAGGTGAACGTAACGCGCTGCGTCGCCGAGAGATTCGGCCACTGCTCGACCGTCGTCGTCGAGTAGGTCGCCGATGACGACGCGGCCGTTGCCCGCGACGATGCCGCGGGCAAACGCCTCGCCCAGGCCGCGTGCGCCGCCAGTGACGAGAACGACTTTTCCGGAGAGATCCTGAGTCATGATTGTTCCTTACCTGTTGGTGTTGCGAGATATGGCTTCGAGAACGCCCCGAGCGCGCGGGTGATGGCCTCGGGTGCGGGCGTCCGGAGGTCTGCCATCTCACGCAGTGCGGCGACTACCGCAAGTGTTACCTGGCCCGAAGCCGCTGTGGTGTCGAGCGAGGTTTCCGGACGGTCGATCAGGCGTGCGACTTCTGGGCGAATCAGTTCCATCGTCTCGAAAGTTGCTGATTCCCAAACTCTCCGGAGTGCCGCATCACCGAAGATGATGGGCATCAGTGATCGGGTCATCGGCTCGAAGGACTCGCCGACCGATGCGATAAAGGCATTCTTCACAGCCGCTGCGAGCCCGAATTCGCGGGCTTGCGCGCTGAGTGCGGTGGCCAGACTGCGGTTTCCCTCGTCGAGCATCGGCCAGATGCTCTCCTCTTTGGTGGCGAAGCAACGGTAGAACGTTCGCTCGGAGATTTCTGCCCGCTCGGCGAGCTCCGCGATGGTCGTCGAAGTGTCGCCGCGTTCGACGAAAGCGGCAGCACAACTCTGCGAGACGCGGAGAAGTAGTGCAGTGCGGCGGGCTGTTGCCATATCCGCACTGTACCAAAAGTGGCAGAAACTGCCACAAATGGTGTCGGCCGGTCAGCCGACGTTACCTTCGATTCCGGAAACCTCCTGCTCAACTGCGTTCTTGAGGTTCAGGAGCGTCTTGCGGATGTTGCCGCGCTGAAAGTCGGCGAAGGTTTTTCCTCCGGTGGCAATTTTGTCGAACATGTCGGCGGCGAAGTCCGGCCAGCCGCGCCTGTCGTCGGTCCACGTTTCGGTAACTCGGGTTCCGTCGGGCACCGGCGAGAATCGGTACTGCCAGGTTGCGATAGAGGCGGGGATCCGGGGAGTACCGAGGCCGATCTTGTGAACACGGAATTCGAAGAGCTTCCCGGCCTCGGCAGCGGTGACTGTGCATCGCGTGGTCCACTGCGCGCGCCCACGCTTGTTGTGCCCGTCGAACTCCATGCCCAGGAAAGCGCTTTCGCGGTCTCCCCGCAAGGTTGCGCCTATGTTTTCGGGACTCCAGGCACCCATACGAGTGGGATCGCTGATGACCTCGTAGAGGGAAAGCGCGTCGGAGCTGACGACGATGCTGTCGGAGACGGTAAGTTCGCGAGCCATTTCGGTTTCAGGTTCTTTCTGTCGAGCGTGTGTGAGGTGTGAGTATGACGATCGGTGGTTTCGCGAACAAGATGCGGACGTGGCGGATGAACCGTCGACCTGATCGGCGTTGAACTACAGGTGCGGTTTCAGTTGGATCTTGACCGCGCCTTCCTGCTTCTTCTGGAAGATCTCGTAGGCGTGTGGCGCCTGATCGAGCGGCAGCTGATGGGTGGAAAAGGTGTCGACACCGAGTGGGTCGTCGTCAGTGAGCAGGGGCATGATGTCCTCTACCCACTTCTTGACGTTCGCCTGGCCCATCCTGAGCTGAATCTGCTTGTCGAACATGGTCATCAGCGGCAGCGGATCAACCATTCCGCCGTAGACACCGATCAAAGAAATGGTTCCGCCGCGCCGAACGATGTCGATGGCCGAATAGACAGCGCCAAGGCGATCGATTCCTGCGTTACGCATCGCAGGCGCGGCAAGAGCGTCGGGAAGGAGTCCGACGAACTGCTGCGCGAGCTTTCCGATCGGAGACCCGTGCGCTTCCATACCGACAGCGTCGATCACCGAATCGGTTCCGCGGCCGTTTGTCGCGTCTCTGATGGCATCGCCGATCTTGCTGCCGTAGTCGTCCAGGTTGAGGGTCTCGATACCGCGTTCGGCAAGGCGCGCAAGGCGTTCGGGTACACGGTCCACACCGATTACTCGAAACCCCTTGTGGTGGGCGATACGAGCCGCCATGTCACCGATCGGTCCGAGGCCGAGGATTGTCACGGACCCACCCGGCGGAATGTCGGCGTATTCGACCGACTGCCAAGCGGTGGGGAGCACGTCGGAGAGGTAGACGAATCGCGAATCCGCGGGACCTTCGGGAACTTTGATGTGTGTGAAATGTGCTTGCGGTACTCGGAGGTACTCAGCCTGCCCGCCGGGCACCGAGCCGTAGAGCTCGGAGAAGCCGAACAATGCTGCGCCCGTTCCCTGATCGCGGACTTGCGTCGTCTCGCACTGTGTGTAGAGGCTCGAATCGCACATGAAACAGTTGCCACACGAGATCTGGAACGGAATCACGACGCGGTCACCTATCTCGAGATTCGTGACTTCCGAACCGACTTCTTCGACGATGCCCATCGGTTCATGGCCGAGAATGTCGCCGGCATTCATGAACGCACCCAGAGTCTCGTACAGGTGCAGATCGGATCCGCAGATATTCGTCGTGGTGACCTTGATGATTGCGTCGGTGGGTTCGACGATCTTCGGGTCCGGAACCGTATCGACGCTTACTTTCCGTTTGCCTTGCCAAGTCACTGCGCGCACTGGGATCGACCTCTCATCGTGGAAATGCTGTTCGCAGTCACCTGCCCGAAAGCACTGAAATGCAAACAAAATCGGTGAGGGTTGCGAGAAGTCCTGAGCGCGTTAGATTGAGATGGAGCTGGGTCCCGGTCTCTTTGCACCGGCTCCAGGACCGAGACGACGAGATGATGAGGACGATCGCATGACCGACAAAGACGACAACGACCAGTCGCCCAAGGGTGGGCACCCAGGACCCGTGGACAAGGGCGGCGACGGGGGAATGGCAACGCGAGAACAGGCGCCTGAACTGGTCGAGGAGACCTCCGGCGAGAAGTCTGACGACGAGTAGTTTCCTTTTACTCCGCGTTGGGTAACAACGGGGATAGGCCGCATCGGACCGTCCCGGAATCAATGCGGGCGAGGTTCCTCGAGGTTGAGCAGCCAGCCACGGGAACCGCCTTGAGCAGATCCCTCAACCCTGTTGTCATTCAACCCTGTAACAGCACGTGATCGAATCGGGTCCGCAGTAGTGTCGGGACCCGGAAGTCGTCAAGCGTTCGAACTATCAACTGCTCGGCAACATCCCGGAGTTTCACGTTGGTCTCTTGAGAACGCCACACGAGTATGTCGAAGGCGCGATCGGCCGAAATGCCGTAGATCACCATGAGCATGCCTTTGGCTTGCTCGATTACTCCGCGAGAAGCGGTGATTTCGTTGACCAGCACGTCGACAGACGCTTTCACCGTGCTGTCGAGGGTTTCGGTGACGTCGATGTAGAAGCCTGAGCTGCCGACCACGGCACCCGACTCGTCCACGACGCTGTCGCCGACGACGATTACCGAGTGAGTATCCCCTGCAGTGTCGATGATGCGGTGGCGGCTGCTGAACGGTCCGCCTGAAGTGCGGATGGCGTGCAGTGTCTGAGCAACGTGTCTTCGGTCGTCGGGATGCTTGTGCGAGAGCATCAATTCTGTCGTCGGAGCTACTTGGTCGGGTTCGTATCCGTGAATCCGTGCAACTTCGTCCGACCACTCCCACCGGTCGCCGTTGCGGTGATAGAGAAAGCCGCCCACCCGGTGTGGAGCCCCCGATCCTGACGTTCGCCCCAACCCGTCCTCGTTCACCACACACGCCCCCTCGTTCTCGACCTCGTCCCAACCGGCGTACTCGCCAGTTAGTTATATCGGACAAATCCGGCGGAGGTGGTGTCCGTCCCATATTTCGGAGCATCGTCTGGATCGCTACCGCATGGGTCGGGGAAACCGGCGCTCAGAGTGCTTGGCGACGGTCCCACGTCACTCGCGGTTGAAACAGTGTTGCCGCTGTGTCCATTCGATGATCGCCGCCGCGATGGCCGCAGGCTGATCCTCGGGGGCGAGATGTCCTGCGGGACCGCACTGTTCCACCTCGAGATTTGCGATATTCGATCGGCTCCACGTGACTTCGTCAGGTCCGATCATGAGAAGTTCTGCGGGGCCGCTGAAGGTGAGAAGAAGTTTGGGTACGTCAGTGCTTTCTGTGAGCCAATCGCTGTACGCCGCCACACGTGCATTCACGTCACCGGGAGTTCCTTCGATGGGGAAGGATCGTGGCCACTCGAGAAGGGGTCGGCGACTCTCTCGTGACGGGTAAGGGGAGCGATAGGCCTCGGCATCGGTTTCGGTCATTTCACCGAGAACCGTTCTGTGAAGCGCTATTTCGAGAAAGAAGTTCTCGTCGAGTACCTTTGTCTCTCCTGTGTCGGAGTCCCTCAGAGCTTCCACCCGTGCCCGTGCCTCTCCCGGGAAGTGTTCGTCCCAGGTCATCGGACGAAGGATCGTTTCGAAGAAGGCCACACCTCGGACGCGATCGGGGTGGCGGGCAGCCCAGTCCAGTGCAAGTGCCCCGCCCCAGTCGTGTCCGACGAGTACGACGTCGTCGAGTTCCATCTGGTCGAACCAGGCGTCGAGGTAGCGGGCGGTGTCGAGGAAGCCGTAGTTGATTGGCGGTTTGCCTGACCGCCCCATTCCGATGAGGTCAGGGGCAAGTGCGCGGCCCAGATTTCCTATCTGCGGCAGGATGTTTCGCCACAAGTGCGAGGATGTGGGGTTTCCGTGGATGAGTACGAAGGGTGTTCCTTCACCGCGCGAGCGGTAGGCCATGGTCGAGTCGAGCACGGGAATTGTGGGCATTGCGACTCCTCAAATAGTTTCCATATACTCTAATTGAGATAGTAGCCATGTATTCTATTTGTATGCAAGATCGAGAAACATGGACGACAGGGTCGCTGGTGTGGCACCTCGGCTTGCGCTGGCGGGCGGGGGTTGACCGAGCGATCGCGCACCTGGGGTTGACTCACGCCCAGTATTCAGTGCTCGCGTCTCTGCATGGTCTGGTGAGTGCGGGGGAGAGGCCGAGTCAGCGAGAACTCTCAGCGCACACAGGATTGCAGCGAATCTACATATCCAAGCTCGTGCGAGCGTTGGAGAAGAGCGGGTTTGTTGTCAGTGAACGCGATAGACGCGATGCGCGAGCCGTTCGCCTCGATCTCAGTGACGAGGGCAAACGAGTCATAGAGCTCGCTAAAGACATTGTCCGCCAATTGGATGCAAAGAATACGGAAGTGCTGACGAAAACCGGAGGGCGGGAACTCGCCGAGCTCCACCGCGCCCTTGACGCGTTACTCGACGCCACCGAAGCAGGAGATGGATAATGCGCCGGTCCGCTTCGTGGCGCAACCGAAGGCGATCGTGTGCGGACCCGGTCCACAGGACGTTCGTTGGGGGAGCGACGGAAGCGTCGATCCCCCAACGAGCCCTATTGTCTAGCTGTCGATCGTCACGGTGTCACGTTGATCGGTGTGGCCGATGCGAACTGCAGTGTGCCCGACATTGTTGCCGTCCCAGTGGCTGCGGCGGGGCAGACGGGTCCGGTGCCGGTGCGTGTGTAGTTCACGGTGCCGGTGTTGCTTGCCACGACGCGCTGGTTGGGAATATCGAATGGCAGCGGTCCGACAGTGCTGGCCCCGACGGTGACTGTGCATGTTGATCCGGGCATCGTGACGACTGCGCCTCCTGCAGGAATGACCAGGGATCCCTGAGCCGATCCGGTGTCTGCCGATACGTTCAATAGCCAGGAGCCGGAGGTCGTGACCACAGCGGGTAGGCCGTTAGCCTTGCACCCGGTCAGGCTGGGGGTGCCGATATTGACGTTGACTCCGCCGGTGCCGGTGTTGGAATTACCCGGCGCGGATGGGATGGTCCCGGAGCCCGTCGTACTGGAGCAGGTAAGTGTGATCGTTCCTGTCTTGATACTGAGATTGCTGCTCGAAGCAGTCACGGCTTGACCCGCTGGAGTGACGACGGTCGAAGCCAGAGCGGTGCCGGCTGCGACCGCAATCGCGGCTGCGGCGGCAGCTGTGACGATGGTGGTGCGGCGAACTGCATGGGACATCGATATCTCCTTGTTGTCGGTGATACTTCGTGAGTCGCCGGTGCTTGCTCTACTGCGTCCGCAGGCTGTCGGCGCCGATGTTGAACACATCGCTTGTGGTGGTCAACGAGTTGTGACCACTCGAAGACGGAACGTTGGCGCGAAGATTGACTGCCCAATTCAATGCGCCGAACAGTCCACATCCAGATGCGCCCGGTACCGCGAACGTCTGGTCGGCGTGCGTCACGTTTCTGACGGCGGCGGTATCCGGAAATCCTGGAACTTCCTCCAGGACACCATTTTCGGAAACTCCGAGTTTGAACATGATCGGGTTGCTCGCAGAACCCAGATAGCAGTTGCCGCCCAGCAAGGGGTTGGAGATCTTCAATCTTGCCGGAAGTGTGACACCGAGTTGGAATGCGTCGACTGTTGGCAACGCGACCGGTTCGACTGTTGCCTTGATGGTGGTCAAGCCGCCGGGGAACGGTATACCGAGCCCGAAGATTCCTCCTGGTACCTCGATGGGGCTGGAATAGACGCCTTTGGTGCCGTCAGTGGGAGGAATGAAGATCTGGTCGAACCCGAATTCAGCGTCGGGGTTCTCGCGATAGGCGACACCGCCGGCGATATTCAACGAGCCGGAAGGAATCGGTACTTTGAGCCCGTTGATGTTCATTTCGCCGCCTTTGACGACGACATCGACACAGGTGCTTGTCTCCGGATTGGCTATCGGGCATTTTCCCCAGCCCCCGAACGGCGCATTGGGCAGCGGGGCCGCCGTCGCGGTTGACACCGCCCCGAGAGTGAGGACTCCCGCTGCGACGACGGCGAGCGCGGCTCTGAATCGTATTGTGCGCATGGACAAGTGAACTCCGTTTCGAGGTGGCAATCTGTCGTCGATGACGGTTCTGTGGCAGTCGGTTGGATTGCTAGTTGGCACTACGTTCGGCAACGACGGCAGCGGGTTCGGGTGAGCCGGCCGGCTGGGGCCTGAGGCTGTCGGCACCGATGTTGTAGACGTCACTCGTCGTGGCGAGGGAGTTGGACGTGGTGGACGAGGGAAGCCCGGCGCGCCAGTTGACGATTGGATTCAGAACGCCGAACGGGCCACACCCGGAAGCTGTCGGGACCGCGAAGGGCTGTCCGGTGTGCCCGGTGTTTCGAACGACGGCAGTATCCGGGAAACCTGGAACCTCTTCGAGGACACCGTATTCGGTCACATCCAAGTTGAGTTGGACGGGGTTGTTGTCCGAGCCCAGGTAGCATTTGCCGCCGAGGAGAGGGTTCGCGATCTTCAATTTGACGGGTAGCTTCACACCAAGCTGAAATGCATCCACGGTGGGGAGTGCAGACGTCGACTCTACGGTGGCCGAAGCCTTGTTCAGTCCGAAGAGATTGTTGAATGGCAGGTCGATTCCGAGTGCGCCCCCGGGGATGTCGATGGGTTTGGCGTAGATCCCCCGACTGTTGTCGTTCGGCGGGATGAATACTTGGTCGAATCCGAATTCAGCCTCTGGATTCTCCCGGTATGCAACTCCGCCTGCGATGCGCATCGCCCCGGCGGGAATGCTGACGGAAAGCTTGCCGATCTTCATGTTTCCGCCGGTGACCGTGACGTCCATACAGGTGCTGGTCTCGGGATTGTCGATCGGACATGAATCCCAACCGCCGAAGGGGATCTCCGCTGCCGGGGCGGCTCCGGCAATGCTTGCTGACAAGCTTCCCACCGCAGCGGCGGTGGCGAACACAGTTGCGGTGGCGAGTGCGCCGAAAAGCCCACGCGACGTCGAACGTCGGGACATGTATTTCTCCTTTGGGTACAACCGACCAGTCGGGATTGTGATGATGAGTGACGGTAGTCACGTGTGACTTGGATGTACAGACAATTTGAAACAATTCCGACAAAAGTATTACTGCGATCGCCTCCGCTACTACTTGTGGCTGTGAGGATTGAAATTTGTTGCAGTGCTCTGTGTCTCGTCATTCACTCACGAATCGCTGTGAGGTGCTTCGACCCGAAAAGGCGTTCGTCGACGGGAATATCGGACTCCTGTCGAAATCGAGGGGGCAATGTTTTGTCGGAGTCGCCAATGAGGGAAGTCAGGGCGAGTAACTTTGTCGAACAGCGGCTGATCGGTACTCCGGGCAGCTGCCCGAGAGAACGGATCGCCATGACGCTGATGCTGCCGCTCGACTCGATGTTCCTTCTGATGGAGTCACGGGAGCATCCCATGCACGTCGGTGGCCTGTCGCTTTTCGTTCCGCCGGAAGGGGACGACGGCGAATTCGCCAGATCGCTCTACCGTTCGCTCACCGACGTCGACTCGATTCGGCCCCTCTTCCGTCGCAAGCCGGTGCAGTTCTTGTCGAACTTCGCGCCGGTGCGTTGGACGGAGGACGCAGACGTCGATCTCGAGTATCACGTCCGGTTGCTCGCGCTGCCCAAGCCGGGTCGAGTCCGCGAGTTGCTCGAGCTGACCTCCATGCTCCACGGCACGCTGCTCGATCGGCATCGGCCGCTGTGGGAGGCGTACGTGATCGAAGGTCTCGCCGACGGCCGAGTTGCCGTGTACATGAAGACGCACCACGCGCTCATGGATGGTGTGTCTGCTGTTCAGGCGTGGTACCGCAGCCTCTCGTCGGATCCGCACGATCGACATTCGATGCCTCCATGGGCGCAACGACCTTCTTCGGGGCGGGTTCGTGCCCGTCGCGGGCTGGACCTGCAGAGGCGGGTGGGCTCCGTGATCGAGACCGTGCAAGATGTGGTCGGGGTCGGCCCTGCGATAGTGAACGCCGCTGCCTCGGCAGTGAAGGACCACGTCGCACCGTTGCCGTTTGCTGCCCCGAAATCGATCTTCAACGTCCCGATCACCGGAGCGAGGCGTGTCGCCGCGCAGTCGTGGCCGATCGAGCGCCTGCGCAAGGTCAGCTGCGTTGCAGACGTGACGCTCAACGATGCGGTGTTGGCAATGTGCGCGGGTGCGCTACGGCGATACCTGATCGAACTGGACGAGTTGCCGGACAAACCGTTGATCGCGATGGTGCCGGTATCCCTTCGCAAAGGCGAAGAGGGTGAGGCTTCCGGCAATGCCGTGGGTGCGGTGTTGTGTGATCTGGCAACCGAATTGGCAGATCCGGCGGCCCGACTTCAGAGAGTTCACGACTCGATGAGTAGCGCCAAGTCCCTGATGTCGGGCCTGACGCCCCTGCAGATCACGGCGCTCAGTGCATTGAACGTCGCGGGTCTCGGGCTGCCGCTGATCCCTGGTTCATCCCGACTGATCACTGGGCGTCCAGTCTTCAATCTGGTGATTTCCAACGTCCCCGGCCCGACAACGACGCGCTATTGGAATGGCGCGAAACTCGAGAGCTGTTACCCGGCATCGATTCCGTTGGACGGGCAGGCGATGAACATCACCGTCATCGGCTACGCGGACACCATGCAGTTCGGGCTCGTCGGCTGCCGCCGCAATGTTCCGCACTTGCAGCGGCTCCTCGGCCATCTCGAGGAATCCTTGAGTGAGCTCGAAGCCGCCGCAGGCTGATCAATTCGACTCGCGCCTTCCGACGTCACGTCCGTTCACGACCAACTGGTGGACGTCCAGTTCTTTGTCGTCGAGGCCGAAGCTGATGATGCGTTCGGGGTGGATACGGATGATCGGTGCGTCGAGACCATGTGCAGCGGCACCTGTAGCATCCAAAGCCTCTGCCCGGCAACGGATTTCGACGCACCTGACCTGCCATGGATCTACGGATGCGATGTCGTCCACGACGAACGCGACCCGACCGTTGTCTGCGACATTGTGAAACTTACGGCTGCCCGTCATGTTGTAACCGCTGATGTCGATCGTGGCTGTATCCGGGTTGTAGTGGAACCCGACCGGACTGACTTGCAGCGTTCCGTTCCGTTGAACCGTCGCGAGGCGACCGAGAGTCTGTGTGGCCAGGTAGTCGAGTTCGATTCGGGTGAATGTCATGAAATCACGCTAGAACCTGAACTGCTGTAGAGGTCAAGATCTCCGAACGTACAACTCATTCCATCTCGTCGAGGGCCTCTTCTGCTTCGTCGACCCGCCACTCGGCCTCGCGAAGTTCCTCCTCAGACTCTCGAACTGCGACGCGGGCAGCCTTCTCGGTGTTCTTGGCGAACTGTCGTTCTTGTTCTGCGTGTTCGAGATCGGCGCGGAGTTCTTCGATGCGACGGTCGAGGTCGGACAGCTTTGACCTGGCATCCTCGAACTGGGCGGTCTCGGCCTTGACCCGTCGTCGGATCTTCTCGACGCCTGCCCTGGCTTCCTTCAATTCTGCTTTCGCCTTGGCTTGTTCGGCCTTGCGATCCGGAGCAGTGGACTTGGCCGGAGCGTGTTCTTCGGTGGGGATCGCAGGGGCGTCTTGTGCAGAATCCTCCTCCACTACAGCAAGTCCCGCCGGCCCGAAACCGCTGTAACTCGCGGCGGTCACGACCCGTCCGAGTCGAACCTGCGCGGCAGTCTCCTCATCGGCCAGGGCGGCATTGAGAGTCTGCGCGACATCGCGCAACGAATCCTCGCCGACGCTCTTTCCCCGCGAAGCGGCGATCTCACCGGATTTGTGGGCGAGACTCCGCACCACCTGCTGCCTCTGTGTCGTCAGCCGTCGCAAGTCCGGGCCCGAGAGATGGCGTTGAGCGTCGCGTAGCGATTCGCCAAGCGCGAGAAGTGCATCCAGATCCTCTGGTGCATCGCGCGAGATGAGATTGACCAACCACCCCACGGTGGTCGGCTTCCGAAGTTTTCCGATCTCTGCGGCCAGTGCGCGGTCGTTGTCGTCCCGGGCAGCCTTCACATGCTTTGTACGCGCCTCTACGAACTCGCCGGGGTCGAGGCCGTAGAGTTCGTCGGCGACATCATCGAGGGTCACGTATCAATACTGTCATTCGGCGAATCGTTCGAAGACTGTCTTCCAGTCGTTCTTGATGCTCACCACCGTCCACCCGTTTGCGCGCGAGACGTCGAGTGCGTGCTCGGCCCCGTCCACGTAGTCGAACTCGCGTTCCGGATCGTCATGGAGCACCAGAAGGCGAAGTGCCGGAACGTTCGGGTGTTCGGCGAACTTCAACATAGGTAGGTCACCGTTGCTGTTTCCGGCCGCGATGACAGGTCGTCGGCCGATTCGGTTCCAGATCTGTACGGGCTTGGCCGGCCCGTCGTCGACGACATCGGTTTGGGGCTGACGGAGAATTGTGCCGCTGTGCCCGCCGTCCTTCCACGTCAAGGCCACGCCGCTGCCGATGACGCGATCTCGGGGGATGCCGTAGACCTCCTGGCTGATGGGACGCATGAAGTCACGTCCGCCGCCGGAGACTATGTAGTTCGAGAATCCCTTGGCTGCAAGGTAATCGAGCAACTCCACCATGGGTGCATAGCTGCAGTGCAGATACTCTCGACCGAGAGTGGGATGCGAAGCAGTGCGCAGGTAGGTATCGGCGTGGGTTTCGAATTCTTCGACCGTGACTTCGGCGAATGCCGCCAGGACGCCGGCCGCAAGCACCTTCAGTGCGCTGTCGTCGCCGCGATAGTGCTTCGAGATCACTTCGTTCAACCAGGCGTAGTCCTTTTCGAACGCCGCCTGCCACGGTTGACGGTTGCGAAGAGACGGATCCTGGGCGGTCATCTCGACGAGGCGGCGCAAGATGAAGTCGAGTTGGATCGGCATCGGCTTCTCACACCACAGGGTTCCGTCGTTGTCGAAGGCTGCGATCCTGTCTTCCGGTGCGATTTCGTCCGGACTTCCCTCAGTCGTCGCGCGTTCGACGAATTGCCTGACGGCCTGCTTCGGCGGGCCGTCTTGCCAGCTCGGCAGCGGGTCGGAGGTGTCGGAGGTGGAGGCTTCAACGAATTGACTGCTCATGTGGTCCCTGGCTTCCAGTGAGTCGATGACAAATCCGGCACTCTCATACTCGGATCTCCTGCCGAAAATGGCATCGCCCATTTCGGGCGACAGCGGTTCGGTGACCACAATCGGGGTATGCGATTCACCATGCGGCCGTAGAGGCTGGAAATCAGATGACCTACAAGGAGCCAGATCATGGCCAACGCATTCAAAGGCGTCGTCAACCTCGATATTCGCGATTCGATTCCCGACTGGAGCCCGTACGAGCAGCCGAAGGCCGCCGCCGGCACACCGAATATTCTTTACATCGTTCTCGACGACGTCGGATACGGCGCCTTGGGTTGTTACGGGGGACCGATCGAGACGCCCAACATCGACCGCATCGCGGGCAACGGATTGCGGTACGGGCAGTGGCACACCACAGCGCTGTGCTCCCCGACGCGATCGTGTCTGCTCACCGGGAGAAACCACACGACCAACGGCATGGCCTGCATCAGCGAGTGCGCGGTCGGTTTTCCCGGCGGAAACGGTCACATCCCTCCCGAATGTGCCACGCTCGCCGAGGTTCTGGTCGAGCAGGGATTCAGCACCGCGATGGTCGGCAAATGGCACCTGTGCGCAGAAGACGAGATGAATCTTGCTTCCACGAAACGGAATTGGCCGGTCGGCCGCGGATTCGAGCGGTTCTACGGCTTTCTCGGTGCCGAGACCAATCAGTGGTATCCCGATCTCGTCCACGACAACCACCCCGTCGAACAGCCGTCGACGCCCGAAGAGGGGTATCACTTCAGCGTCGATATCACCGATAGAGCGCTCGAATACATCGGTGACGTGAAGTCGATAGCTCCGGACCGGCCTGTATTTCTCTACTACGCACCCGGGTGCGCACACGCTCCGCATCACGCGCCCCGCGAATGGGCCGATCGCTACGCAGGCAGGTTCGACGCAGGGTACGAAGCCATGCGGGACGAGATTCTGGCCAGACAGAAGGAAATGGGACTTGTCCCGAAAGACACGACCCTGCCCTCACTCAACCCGATAGGCACTCCTGAGACCCGCACCGGGCCCGACGGCGAACCGTTCCCGCCGCTGGATTTCACCCGCCCCTGGGACACTCTCTCCGCTGACGAGCAGCGACTGTTCTCACGGATGGCGGAGGTGTACGCGGGCTTCCTCTCGCACTGTGACGATCAGATCGGACGCCTGCTCGGATACCTCGAAGAAATCGAGCAGCTCGACAACACGATCATCGTGGTGGTCTCCGACAACGGTGCCAGCGGTGAGGGCGGACCCGACGGATCTGTCAACGAGAACAAGATTGCGAACGGCGTACCCGACGACCTAGCCGAGAACCTGGCGAAGCTGGACGAGCTGGGCAGCACCGAGACGTACAACCACTATCCCAACGGGTGGGCGATGGCGTTCAACACGCCCTTCAAGATGTGGAAGCGGTACTCGTTCAACGGTGGAACCTGCGACCCATGCATCATCTCGTGGCCGGAGGGCATCGATGCCCGTGGCGAGATTCGAGATCAGTACCATCACGCCATCGACGTCGTCCCGACTCTGCTCGACTGCGTCGGCGTCGACTTGCCTGACACGGTGAAGGGGTACACCCAGCACCCGATTCAAGGCGTGAGCATGCGGTACAGCTTCGATGCCGGCAACATCCCCACCGCCAAGCACACCCAGTTCTATTCGATGCTCGGAGGACGAGGAATTTGGCATGACGGCTGGAAGGCCGTCACCACGCACCCGACTCTGAGCGGGTGGGGCCATTTCTCGGAAGACACCTGGGAGCTCTACCACACAGAGTTGGACCGAGCCGAGCTCCGGAACCTTGCGGATGAAGAACCCGGCAGGCTGGCAGAGCTGGTGGGGTTGTGGTTCCACGAGGCCGGTGCCAATCAAGCTCTGCCACTGGACGATCGGTCCGGTGTCGAACTCCTCACCACGCCTCGCCCCCAGTTGGCCCCGCCCCGAAACCGGTATGTCTACCGCCCGGGCGGAGCCGAGGTACCGGAAGCCGTCGCTGTCAACCTTCGTAATCGTTCATTCTCGATCGGGGCAGTTGTCGATTTGGCCGAGCCAGGTGCGACCGGTGTGCTTTTCTCGCATGGCGGCAGGTTCGGTGGTCATTCGCTGTACGTCAAGGACAACCGCCTGCATTACGTGTACAACTTCCTCGGCAGTGAACAGCAGAAGATCGATGCCACCGAAGACCTTCCGATCGGCGAAAATATAATCTTGGCAGCAACTTTCGAGAAGGAAGGCGAGGATCCGCCGGGCACTGCGCACGGGGTGCTCGGCCTCTACTACGGCGATCGGAAAGTCGGTGAGGGCAGAATCCGCACTCAGCCAGGCAAGTTCAGCATCGGTGGCGGCGAAGGGCTCAACGCAGGCCGTGACAGCGGGGAGCCCGTAACCGACGACTACCCGGGTACGTCACCGTGGGCGTTCACGGGTGGAACGCTCAACCGGGTGGCCATCGACGTCAGTGGTGAACCGTACGTCGACCTCGAACGCGAAGCAGTGGCGATGCTCTCGCGTGAATGACAGTTCCGAGTGCGTCTAGTGCGAGCCGGGCGGAAGGTATCGCACGGTAGGTACTCCGCCGGGACCGTCCAGGCGAACCTCGGCGTCGACCTGGTAGACCTCGGCTATCA
The DNA here is from genome assembly GCF_058793255.1 of Rhodococcus sp. MPR-R1B. NCBI lineage: Bacteria > Bacillati > Actinomycetota > Actinomycetes > Mycobacteriales > Nocardiaceae > Rhodococcus > Rhodococcus sp. MPR-R1B. Next base: position 11,524 of record NZ_JBXAFO010000033.1, on the reverse strand, counting down.
GGTCAGCGGTGAGGACCTCGGTCGGGCTTCCGTGGGCAACGATGGATCCCCGGTTCAGCATCACTATCGAATCGCAGAACATGGCGGCCAGATTCAGATCGTGCAATGCCATGATCGTGGTGGTGGGGAGGCGTCGCACGAGCGCGAGCAATTCGAGTTGATGGTTGATGTCCAGGTGATTGGTCGGCTCGTCGAGTAGCAACTCGTGAGGTTCCTGAGCGAGGGCGCGCGCGATCTGGACGCGTTGGCGCTCCCCGCCGGACAGGGTGTGCCACGACCGGTCCAGCATGCCGGCGAGATCGGTGTGTTCGATCGCTGCCCGGACGGCGTCGCGATCGGAATCCGACTGCCCACCCCACAGTCCGCGGTGCGGTGTGCGTCCGAGTTCGACTACCTCCGCGACCGTCAGATCGATCTCGGTGTTGCTGTGCTGATCAACGGTCGCGATCCGACGCGCGATGTCGCGGCGTTTCCAGTCGGACAACGGGGTTCGGTCCAGGGTCACGACACCGGATGTCGGACGATTGTGCCCGGCAAGCAGTTTCAGCAGCGTCGATTTCCCCGAACCGTTGGGGCCGAGAAGCCCCACCGTACTTCCGGTTGTAGGCGAGACGTCGAGGTCGTCGACTATGAGCGCCCCGCCGACCCGCCAACTGACGCCGGTAGCTTCGAGTGTCATGGCCTGGCCTTCCGTCTCCAGAGGATGACGGCAAACGCAGGCACACCGACCAGCGCGGTCACCACACCGGCCGGGAGTTCCTGCGGCGCAATGGCTGTGCGTGCCACAGCGTCGACCCAGACAAGGAAGATGGAGCCGATCAGTGCGGACGCGGGCAGGAGTCGGCGGTGGTTCGAACCGACGAGAGCCCGCGCCGCGTGCGGGAGGACCAGGCCCACGAAGCCGATGGCACCTGCGACGCTCACGATCACCGCGGTCATCAAGGCTGTTGCCAACAACAGGGTCACACGCACCCGCCACACGTTCACCCCCAGCGACGACGCCGCGTCCTCGCCGAAGGCAAAGGCGTCGAGTGCGCGGGAGTGAGTCAGACAGACCACGAGGCCGACTGCGACCACCGCAGCGCAGAGTGCGACGTCGAGCCAGTCGGCGCCGCCGAGTGAGCCCAGGAGCCAGAACATCACGCCGCGGGTCTGCTCGGGATCGGCCGAGGTGATGACGATGAACGAGGTGAGCGCGGAGAACAGTTGGGTCGCGGCGACACCGGCCAGGATCACCCGGTCCGGCGTGCCGCCGGCCGCATGGGCGAGCAGCAGCACAAGGGCGAAGGAGATCACCGCGCCGATGAAGGCGCCGCTCGACAGGCCGATCAGTCCCGACCCGACTCCGAGGATCACGATCAGTACGGCACCGGTCGAGGCGCCGGACGAGATACCGAGGACAAACGGATCGGCCAGCGGATTGCGAAGCAGCGATTGCATGATCGCACCGCACAGCCCGAGACCGGCACCGCAGAGCGCGGCGAGCAGGGTGCGCGGCAGACGGAGGTCCCACACGATGCCGTCACGGATAGGGGTGACGTCCGCCGCGGTACCGCCGAGATGGCCGACGACAATCGAAGCCACCTCACCGACCGACAGACCGGCCGGCCCCAACGTGATGGCAACGGCGGCTGATCCGGCCAGCGTGACAACACCGATCACCCACAGCAGGGTGACGGTCGTCGGGTTGTCACGCAGCCGAACTCTTGTCGTCATCTCACGCCGTAGACCACGTAGTCGTCGAACAGTTGCCAGACCGTCCCCGACTCCCGAAAACCTGCTTGCGCGAGCGCCGCCAACTGGAAGTCGACGGCTGTGGGCGCGGTGGCGTCACGTCCGGCGAATCTGCGCTCTCGCTCGTCGGTCATTGGTCCGATGCCGTGAGTGGCCCGCAGCTCGTCCCACCAGCTGTCCCACTCGGGAGCGCCCGCAGCAAAGGCGGAGCGTTGCGTCTGCTCGTCGTGAGCGTTCGCCCATCGGCTTATGACGGGGGATCGGCCGTCGAAGCGAAAGTGATCACCATTGAGCAGAACGCCGGCAGGGCTCAGCAGTTCGCGGCACTGCCGATACACCTCGACGAGCTGCTGCGGTTGCAACCAGTGCAGCGCGGTTGTCGACACTATCGCCTGAACCGGCGCAGCCACCGAATTCGGCCAATCGGCTCCCGCCAGGTCTGCGTCGATCAGCTGCAGTCGGTCACCGAAACGCGTCGACGACTGGCGGGCGAGCTCCAGCAGCATCGGGTCGTAATCGATCCCCACAACGCTCGCATGCTCGAACTTTTCGAGAATCCGGGCGCTCAGTGAACCCGGCCCGCAGGCCAGGTCGACAACCGTGAACGGGGCGTGCGCGTGCTGCAATTCGAGGACGTCGAGAATCACGTCGAAGCGCTTCTCACGGTCGGCGATGTATGCCGCCTGCTGGTCGTCCCACCGACGCACCAGTTCACAGATCTCCGCGGACATCTAGACCACACCCAACTGGCGCAGCCCGTCGGAGAGCTGTTCGATGCCACCGACATTGCGGATCGAGGGATCCATCGTCGTTCCTTCGAGGATGATGTAACGCTTGTTCTTCACTGCGGTGAGCTTGCTGGCGACCGGGTCCGATTCGAGGAACGCGATCTTGTCTGCGGCACTGTCGCCGTCTCCACCGCGGTCGAGATCTGCGAGCACCAGCACGGTCGGGTCTCGATCGAGGACACTCTCCCAACCGATTTCGGGCCAGTACTGCTTGTTGTCGTCGAAGGCGTTCTTCGCACCCACCGCGTCGGTCATGATTCCCGGTGCACCGCAGCACCCGGCGAAGTACGGAGTCTTCGTGGCTGCGTACCACCACGCCAGCGTCACGTTCTCAGCTCCCAGTGCCGCCGTGGCGGTGGCCGCGCGATCCTTCAAATTCTCGGTGAGGTCGACACCTTTGTCCTTGACATCGAACAGTGTTGCCACGTCGTCGATTTCGTCGTACAAGTCGTCGAGCGTGAGGGCCTTGCTCTGCTCGGCATCCTGACCGGTGCACTCGCTGGGTGACTGATATGTCGCGACACCGAGGTCGGTGAACTTGATCCGGTCGGCGATGCCCTCCGAGGTGAACGTGTAGTTGAACGTCGTGTAGACCATGTCCGGTTCGCGTTCGAGGACACTTTCGAATGACGGGAACTCGGTGTCGAACGCCTGGACCTGACCACGCGCCTCGCGCAGTTCTGGGAGGACATCGTCATCGCTCATGGCGTACCCGGCCATCCGGTCCTGCACTCCCAGTGCGAACAGCATCTCTGCTGCAGGTTGATTTACCGCGATTGCCCGTTCGATCGGTCGCTCCACCGTGACGTCTCGGCCACAGTTCTGGACTGTCACGCGCGATTGTTCGGAAGAGTTGGATTGTCGGGCAGCACTGTCGTCGGAGGAGCAGGCAACCAACGACGCGCTCAACAGGGCAGCGACGGCGGCGGCGGGTAGGCGAAGTCTGGACAGACGCATGGAATCTCGTTCTCGCAGGGGCTCGTTCGCGGAGCCCGTTACCGTGTGAACAGGCGCCTGTTGACCCCTGCTGCCAGCCGGTATTCGGACTCGAGATCGCCCCACCCGAGCGCCTTCCCAGATTCTCATCCAGTGGCGTAAGCCCGGGCGGTCACCCTCACCGCTGCGCGTCAGTTCCGGATTCACACCGGATTCCCTGACCCCCTGTGTGGAGGTCCGCTGGCACAGAGGAACTTATCACCGCAGTGCACCGCCGGTCAGGTCGGCTGGTGTGAGGCAATCAGATCTCGATGGCCAGGTCGTCGATGTCGGTGAGGGTTCCGCCGTCGGCGAGGATGCGCTCGTAGTTCTCGCGTCGACGGAGGTCGATTTCGGTGTTGCTGACGCCCTCCTTCCAATATCCGAATATCGCGACGTCGTTTTTGTCGAGTCCGACGGTCGATCGAAAGTGCTTCCGGATTGCGCGCATCTCGTTGCGTTCACCGGCGCCCCACACGACGTAGCTCGCGGGATTGGCGAGCTCGCGTGCTCGTACCGCCAGTGGGCCGTCGGGCTCGGCCGGATCTGCGCTCACGCGGTGAAGCTCCAGGCCGGGGAGGGCGGGCAGTTCGGCGAAGGCGACCTCGTCATCTGTTGTGACCCAGCCGATTCCGACGACGTCGGTAGGTAACTGCTCGATGATCGAGTGCAATGCGGGTATTGCGGTGCCGTCCAGAAAAAGTGCGATACGTCGACCAGGAACATCAGGGATCAAGAAGTGTGGCCGCGGACCGGTGAGGCCGAAGGTGTCACCGACGGCCAACGTTGCTGCCCACCTCATCATCGGACTGGTCTGTCCGTGCAGGACCACATCGACGACGATCGATCCGCTCGCTGAATCGTAGGAACGCACCGTGTACACGCGCGAAGCGTCGTCGAAGGCCGGCCCGAGATTCATGCGTACGGTCACATTCGGGCGTGACCAGGTCGGATCGTCGGTCGACTCCGTCAAACGAGCCGTGATCCGCAGCAGGTGATCGCTCGGTCGCTCCATCGCTTCGACGATCGCGAGAACGTCGTTGAGTCCGCGATTGTGGTCAGCGGTCCTTAGGACGGTCGTCGGGGGAGTTGTTGTGCGCGAGGCGTCTGCATGTGTCATCGACTGTGCTCCTGGATCGGGTTTTCGGGATGCCGCCAGGTTAGTGCTGCCTAAGTCGAGCGAGTTGTCCAGAAGTGACATCTGATTACCTGAATGATTCGGGTCTCGAAACGACGCGGTTGAGCGAGTGGTGCCGGCGCTGCTACCGTGCCTGTGATGTCCATACGCCGCTGTTCTCTCGCTTCCGGCCGTGCACTGCGCACGGCCCGATTCGGCGTAGCGACTTTCCGACGTGGGCGTAAGGCGATCGACCGCCGCCCGTCCGGTCTTGTCTGGATCGAAAGAGCCTTGGCCGCACCGGCCGGATCCGTCTGACATTCGCCACTTCGGCGAGCATTGCCTCGCCGAGATTTCGCAGTGCCACACCTGTTGCAGTGCTGCGCATTTCCCGTACCTGAAGTTTCTCGCGGGTGAGTTGTGAGTGTCGGCGCCACCGAGCCTGGAATGCCAGCCAACTCGTTTTCGTGAAAGGTACACAGCAATGAATCGTTTCGAAGGTCGTCGTATTCTCGTCACCGGCGCAGGATCTGGAATCGGGCAGGCCACCGCGCTGCGGTTGCTCGCCGAAGGTGGCCGCGTGGTCGCTGCCGACATCTCCGAGCAGGGTTTGGCGAACACCCGGAAATCGGCAGAACATGCTTCGACGGAGGATCGCCTCGACACCGTCGTCGTCGATATCGGTGACGAGAGTTCCGTCATCAAGGTTGTGGGTCAGGCGATTTCGACTCTCGGGGGATTGGACGTACTGGTCAACGCCGCCGGGATACTGCGTGGTGGGCACACCCACGAGACCTCGCTGGACCTGTGGAATCAGGTGCTCTCCGTGAATTTGACGGGCACTTTCCTCGTCACCCGCCAGGCACTGCCGGCTCTCCTCGCCACCGCCAACGCAGTCGTGGTGAATTTCAGTTCCACCTCCGCGGCCTTCGCGCACCCGTACATGGCCGCGTACGCCGCAAGTAAGGGAGGAATCCAGTCCTTCACTCACGCACTGGCTCTCGAATACGGCAAGCAGGGTCTGCGTGCCGTCGCGGTGGCTCCGGGCAGTGTGAAGAGCGGGATCACCGACACTACGGCGTCGTACTTGCCGGAAGACACCGACTGGTCGCTCTTCGGCAAGTTGTCACCGATTCTGAGCACTGATCTGGAGTCCGGTGGTGCCCCCATGGCCGGGCCGGAAAGTGTTGCGGGAGTTATCGCGATGTTGGCATCCGACGATGGTGCCTTCATCACGGGCACGGAGATCCGTGTCGACGGCGGCACACACGCCTGATTCTGAGTCCGTCTGACGGCCCGCACAGGCAGGCCGTCAGACGCGAGCCGTCATTCTTGCGAGCGAGTGATGGCGGGGACGACGTAGGACTGATCGAGCACGGCGGGCGAAGGTTCGTACATTCTCAGTACCGGTCGGAAATCCCCGCGCGGTGCGGGCAGCCAGTTTGCCTTCGCCGTGGGATCTTTCGGCTCCTCGTGGCTGATCGTGATCGTCAACGCACCGTCGGCGTCGTGGACGATTCCTGGAGTGCGGTCGCCGATCGAGTATCGGTCGACGGGGTTCGCCACGAGGAAGAAGTCCGGCACCGAGTACATCGTCAGCGACCAGAAGGCGCTCACCGGCGGAGTGGGGTCGAGTCTTATTGTGTAGGTGTGGGTTCCGTTCAACTGCTCGCCCTGATCGTCGACGTAGGTCATGATGTACGCCGCTTCGTAAGGGTGGTTGCCCCACAGCCCGCCCTTGGCAGCCGCGGCGCGTTCGACGATGCGCAACTTGGGATCGGCGATCTTGAATTGTGAATCGTCGATTGTGCCGACCTCGAAGTAGTCGAGGTTGTAGTCGAAGGCGTGGAATGTGAGCTTCCATCCGTTGACTTCGGGGCTGGAGCCTTTCGTGAGGGCCTCGAGCAGGTTCTTCTCACCGATCGTCAATCCGTCAGCCAACGCGGCTGCCTCGTCGGCAGACAGCGATACGTAGGGAGAGGCCCCGTGCTCGGTGATTCCGATCAGGGAGAAGGAATCCTGGAGTTCTCGATCTCGCGGGGCCGGCGGAAACGCCTGTGACCAGATGCGGAGTTTCTCGAGGAACAGGAGGTCCTGGCTTACCCCGGGTTCGGGCACTGGGAGACCCGCCGAGTTTCCGGTGGAGTCGACGACGGTCAGCGTGGTGGCGTCCTGCAAGGCGTGCACCGCAGGGAGGTCGTCGTCGCCACCGCATGCCCACCGGCCCACGATCGACGCAATGTTCGTGGGAAATCTGATCACCGTGGTCTGGTCCGCCGGGGTTCCCGTCCAGGTGGGTGGGACGAGAAGGAAGTCTCCGCTCTTCGTGCCGGTGGCCCGATGCCCGACGTAAGCGAAATTGTTTGTCCAGGCGTCCACGAACTGGAGGACGTAGTAACGGCCATCGGTATCGGGGACGTGCAGCGCAACGGGGCCGACAGAGAGATCGATCTGCGCCATGGAATACACGGTGTCGTTGTTGATCGTGACGAAAGTGTCTGCCGGCCCGGCCAGTGTTCGGGCGTGGCTGAAGGTGTTGAAAGGTGCGGCGGGGTTCGCTCCGACACCGTTGTGAACATACCGATGGACCTGGTCGAGATTGAAAACGAGGGGAAATCCGTAGATATACGCCTGAGCTGCAAGCTCGGTGCGACTGGTGTCTGTCATCTCTGCCCTCTCGTCGTGCACGTCGGTTCGAAGTCCACCCTGCGGGAACCCTGCCGTCGGGGCATCACCCGCCGAGGGTGACGACGGTAGAGGGAGAAGACATGTCGGATCAGGAGAGTGCGGCATTGGTCGCTGTCGCAGACGAGTGGAACGTCGCGATGTGCTCGAACGACGCCGAACGGATCGGCGATTTCATGGCAGACGACTGGGTGATCGTCTCGGAATCCGGAGTGTCGACCAAAGCGGAGTTCCTGGGTTTCGTGGCCTCGGGCGACCTGACTCATTCGACGATGGACCGCGTCGGGAGCGCTCGCGTGCGTTTCTTCGGTGACGTCGCACTGTTCACCACGCGGATCGTCAATACCGCGCACTACGGCGGCAGACAATACGACGCCGACGAGTGGACCACCGACGTGTTCGCGCGGCGAGACGGTCGTTGGTGCTGCGTGTTGAGCCACATCACGCCGGCGGTCGAGGCGAAGATCGAGGACGTGGAACTATGACGTAGAGATAAGAGAAAGGCTGATGTTTTAACGGTGACACTATTGGGTAGTAATACGAGTTTCGCATTTATGAATGTATTTATCGGATTTATCGATTGTGAAGTTTCTGTAGTAGCGTCAGTTGAGTAGATCATTTTGATACGCATACCGGATGAGGTTCTCACATGATTGTTCTCGGCATTATTCTGGCGTTGATCGGCTTTTTCACGGGGTTGAGCATTCTGACCACCGTCGGCATCATCTTGGTCGTCGTAGGTGCAGTTTTGTCCATCCTCGGTGCTACCGGGCGCGCAGTGGGCGGACGAAAAGTCTGGTATTGATCAATACTGCGCGAGTAGCTGAGAAGGCGGTACCCGATCTCTTCGGAGATCGGGTACCGCTTTTTGTGCTCCAACTGGTTTTCGGTCTCTCTACCCCAAATTATCGATCTGAGCGGCATCGGGTAAACATGAAGGATGCTTTCTCGAGACCATGACGAAGAGAAATCTGCCGAGCGATTCAGATTCCCTCGCAGATGGAATCAGGTTGACGAATCGCGCCGCGGTTTGGTGTTGGCGTGGGTGGCCTTCACGTTGACGTTCGGCGGAGCACGTCTGGTGACCTGGTTGATCCAGATCGATACCAGGGATGTCGGCGACATCAGCGCCGGTGGCACTCATCTGCATCACTACCTGTGGGGAATTCTCCTGTTGGCGGGAGTAGCGATCTTCGGACTCGTCGACCGAAGTCCTCGCGCAAGAACCTGGATGGGCATCGCCTTGGGTATTGCGCTCGGACTCATTGTCGACGAAGCCGCACTACTGATCACTCTCGACGACGTCTACTGGCAGAGCGACGGTTGGCCGAGCATCGCCATCGCCGTGTCGATCATCGGTGTTGTGGGAACCGGGCTCGCGCTGACACGGAGCGGAGCGGAGAAGCCTCGAGGTTGATCCGACTGCGGCACGGGTACTCACCCTCGAGCCGGGAAGTCGCGCGGATCGTGAGGTGGCTTGGATGGATCCCAGTTCCGCGGACACATCACCGGATTCCGAAAGCGAAGTTCAACCGATAGATCCGATGGCGGAAGCCGAACGTGAAGCCGCAGCATTGGCGACGCCCGTCCGGCCGCTGGGCGAACCCGGACCGAGATTCGATCGTCGTTCACCGTTCTTCATCGGACTGAGCGCCGCGGCCGGAGTTGCCGTGACGTACGCGGTGATCGAGGTGCTGCTTGCGGCGCGGGGCATGTTGATCCTGATCGTGGTCGCATTGTTTCTCGCGGTGGGCATCGAACCGATGATCGTCTGGCTGGAGCGGAGACATTTCCGGCGCTGGATCGCGGTCACCGTGGTACTCCTCGGAATTGCGGTGATGCTCGCGCTGTTTCTCGTTGCTGCGATCACTCCGCTGGTCGAGCAGGGACGTCAGTTCGCATCACACGCTCCCGAACTTCTGACACACATTCGTGACCGGTATCCGATCGTCAGCGACCTCGACGAGAAGTATCACCTCGAGGAGCACCTCACCACCCAACTGGACGGTTCGGGGTCTGCGCTCGCGACGGGTTTGCTCGGAGCGGGGCGGGCGGTGTTCAGCGCAGTCGCCGACGCTGGAATCGTTGCTGTACTGACGACGTACTTCTTGATCGACTACCCACGAATCCGCACGAATCTGTATCGGCTGGTGCCACATTCGCGGCGGCCACGAGCAATCGCCATCGGTGATCAGATACTGGCAGGTGTGGGTGGATACGTCCTCGGCAATGTTCTGATCTCCGTGATCACCGCAGTGTGCACCTTCGCGTGGTTGTTGATCTTCGACGTGCCGTATCCGTTGATCCTGGCGCTGCTGGTCGCTCTGCTCGATCTGATCCCGATAGTCGGTTCCACGATCGCAGGGGTTGTCGTCGCCCTGGTCTCCTTGACAGTCTCTGTCCCAACGGCATTGGCGACAGTTGCATTCTTCATCGCGTTACGTCTGCTCGAGGACTACCTGCTCGTTCCGAAGATCATCGGGAAGACGGTAGCGGTCCCGGCGTTGGTGACTGTGGTCGCGGTCCTGTTGGGCGGAGCGTTGCTCGGTATTGTCGGTGCGTTGCTGGCGATTCCGGTCGCTGCGGCCTTGCTGCTGCTTGCAAGGGAGACGCTCTTCCCGCGCCTCGACGCTTCTTGACCGGCTTCTATCGGACGCTTCGCGCGCGACGCCGAGAACCAGGATTCGGCTTGGGGCACATCCGAGTCGGGATGGTTTCTCCCTCGGCGGTGATACGGAATACCGAGACTTTCTCGCTACAACCGTGATTCAGATCGACCGCGTATGCGATTGCGGCGCGATCCGAGACGAAATCTTCCATCACCGTTGTACCGTCCGGTAGTTCGATTCTGTAGTTTTCCATGACTTACACAACCTTCTTTCGCTAAGACGATCCTACCCGGCTCGAGAAGTGGCAAACCCGTGGAACACAACGTGCGACAGTCGTCTTCGTGCCTCGCCGGTGCAATGTTTCGATACCTCGCCTGCTGGGTAGTGAGAGTCGGTCAGCCGCTCAGGCGGTACGTATCGAACCACGGAGGATCCGCGCAATGAGCGCAGTATCGAAAGCGATGTACAAGCCACTCTCACTGGCGACCAGCGTCCTGGGCGGCATCTTGGCCGGCGCTGTCTTCCAGCAGGTGTGGAAGCGCATCGGTGACGACAAGAATGCGCCCGAGCCCAAAGACTTGAGCAGGTCGAGCAAGGAAGTCCTGATCGCCGCAGCCCTGCAGGGAGCCATCTTCGCTGTTGTGCGAGCCGCAGTGGATCGTGCGGGGGCAAAGGGCTACCGGGCCCTTGCTCATGAAGATCCTCGGTAGGAACGCCCGGTTCGGTTCGAGTTCAGTCGACGACGGCCGCGATTGCCTCGATCTCGACCAGTTGATCGTCGTAACCGAGAACGGTCACACCCATCAGAGTGCTCGGGGCGTCGTGATCACCGAACGCGTCGCGGACTACCTCCCACGCCGCAACCAGGTCGGCTTGATTGCTCGACGCCACCAGAACGCGGGTGTTGATCACGTCGGTGATGGACGCGCCCGCGTCCGAGAGAGCTGTTCTCAGGTTGTCGACGGCCTTGGCTGCCTGTCCTGCGTAGTCGCCGATGGCGGCAGTAGAGCCGTCCGCGTTCAGAGGACAAGATCCGGCCAGGAAGATCAGTCGGGCCTCGGCGGGAGCCGTTGCTGCATAGGCATATTCAGCCACCGAAGAGAGTGACGTGGAACGGATCAGAGTTACCGACTTCGACATTATTTCCCCAAGGAATAGTAAAGTTTTGCAGCGAGTCTTTCACAGCACGCCAGGGGTTGCCAATTCATCGTCGGACCCATCCATTCAGTCGGCAGCTACGAATGACTGCCAATGAGCCGAGAAGAAGAGCACACAGCACCTGTCGACGAGTGGCTGACGACCAAACAGGTTGCAGCACTGTTCCACGTCGACAGGACCACGGTGTCCAGATGGGCGAGGGAGGGCAAAGTCGGCACTCTGAGAACCCTTGGCGGGCATCGGAGGTACCGGCGATCGGAGATCGAGACGTTGCTGCGTAACCGCTCGACGACGCTCGATCACCAATAACCTCCGGCACGAAACAGACAGGTCGCCGAGCATGATGAGGGCTCGGCCACCTGTCTGGTCAGCAGGAAGTAATCAGGCCTTGGGGACGCGGACGATGAGTGCGTCGCCTTGTCCGCCGCCGCCGCAGAGTGCGGCTGCGCCGATGCCGC